>CAWUMP010000116.1:0-7616 GCA_963923385.1 uncultured bacterium
TTTTGAACGGTTGATACGGCACGATATTTGGATGCAAATTACCAATGCGTTTTGGCGCAACACCGGTAGCAAAGTAGTTGGTGTTTTGATAAGCCAACAAGGCGATCTGAGAATCAAGCAACGCTAAATCTAGATGTTGTCCAATGCCAGTCTCTGCACGATGCGCAATTGCGGCACAAATCGCTATCGAGGCATACATCCCTGTGATGATGTCTGCCACTGGCACACCTGCACGCTGCGGACCACCACCGGGAGCACCATCGGGTTCACCAGTCACGCTCATCATGCCGCCCATGCCTTGCACCATAAAGTCGTAGCCTGGATGTTCTTTGTACGGTCCCGTTTGTCCAAAGCCGGTCACTGAGCAGTAGATTAATCGTGGATTGAGCTTTTTTAGATCGTCATAACCCAAGCCATAACGCGCCAAATCACCATGCTTATAGTTCTCGATCAATACATCACTACGTTGTGCGAGTTCACGCACAATCGCTTGTCCTTCGGGTTTAGATAGATTCAGCGTGATGGATTTTTTACCGCGATTGGCTGCGGTGAAGTACGCTGAATCGCGTGTCTCTTTGCCTTGCGTGTCTTTGATCCAAGGCGGCCCAAACGCGCGCGAATCATCGCCCGATTGTGGTCGTTCAACTTTAATGACTTCTGCACCCAAATCAGCCAGGTTTTGCCCAGCCCACGGACCTGCCAAGACACGCGATAAATCTAAAACACGGATGTGTGAAAGTGGGCCAGCCATGTTGAATCCTTCGTGAAGAGAGTAGAAAAGTTTACTGCGCGGTTGTCTGCCACAAGGTGTACAGCATACGACCAACCAGTGCATACAACACTAAGCCAAACACGCGGCGTAATTGTCGTACTGGCAGTGCCGCTGAGACACGTGCACCGATCGGCGCCATCGGCATACTCGTGATCACAATCAGTACCAATGCTGGCACGTAAATAAATCCGATGGTGCCCGCGGGTAAGCCAGGGCGCGCCCAACCGCCCCACACATAACCCAGCGTTCCTGCAACACCCAACGGAAAACCAATCGCGGCCGCCGTGCCGATCGCGCGTTTCAGCGGCACGCTACACCACGTCATAAACGGAATCGTGATAAACGCAGCCCCGGCGGCAAGAAAACTCGAAATCGCGCCAGTGGCTGTACCAAAGCAAAGTAATCCGATGGCACCCGGCAGTTGTGCGCGACTTTTCGGGCTGATATCAAAAAACATATTCGTCGCAGCAAAAAAAATAAACACCGTAAAAAATATCGCGAGCGGTCGACCAGGAATTGCGCCAGTGCTGAGTGCACCCAAGGCAGCACCGGCGAGTAATCCCGGCAGCATCCAACGCACGATGCGCCAGTCCACGTTATTACGTTGATGATGCGCTCTAACACTGGCCGCAGCAGTGAAAGGAATCGTCGCCATTGCTGTGGCAATCGCCATGTGCATGACATGTTCGGGGGGATAATTTTTAGCGGTAAATACAAACACCATTAGAGGCACTTGTAACATGCCGCCACCAATCCCCAATAGGCCCGCCATGAAACCCACGCCAGTACCAATCAACAAGTAGATCCACCACAGTTCAAACATCCCTACTCATCCTGTGTGAGCGAGTAAATGATCAACGAGTTCTACAAAGCCAAGACCCGAACGACCCGGTGTGATGTAGCGTGGCTTGGTTTCAATCAACGCGGCAAACTCCTGCACATTGGCTACACCAACAGAATGCGTAAACCAAGCAAACATCGGCGCATCGTTGGGCGAGTCACCGATAAATACATAGTGTGCGCGCTGCGCGTCTAAGTCGATGGCAAAGTACTCACGCATCAAGATCCGCGTCATGCTCAACTTGTCGTAATCGCCAAACCATCCATTGACATGAATGGAACTAATTTTTGCGTTCATTCCAGCGGCGCGCATATGCGCAGCAATGCGTTGTGCCGCTTGCATCGGTAATGCAGGCACATCTTCGCAAAAATCAATCGCGAGATCGGCTTCGCGGTATCGTTGATCAGAGGCTACCGCGCAGCCAGGAACGGCCACTAGAATTTCTTGTTCGATGCGTTGTAACTGCAAGCGATGCGCGTGGCGTGTGGCGTCGTCTTGTAAAAAGCGTTTGCTGAGACGGCGTTTGCTGCGATCGTAGGCAAACCAAAATGCACCGTTTTCACCGACCACCGCATCGACTGGCCACATGCGCGCAATATGGTCACACCATCCTGCTGGACGCCCAGTGATCGGAATCGCCAGTCGACCGCTGTTGTGCCATCGCGCTAACGCGGTGTACGCCTCAGCGGTGAGCTGACCATCGGTAGTCAGCGTGTCATCGATGTCAAAAAATAGCCCGCGAATAGTGCGGGCATCGAGTTCTTGTAATGGATTCACGTGCGCGTTGCCTGCGTTGGGCAAGCCACGCAGCGAATCGATGGCTGTAGATGATGTGACGTTCTCATCGCGTCACACACAGTACGTTAACGCTGCTTGCGCAGTTTACGAATGGTCGCCAGTTGAGCGGCCAACATGGCCAGCTCGTTTTCAACGGTCGTCACTTCAGCGCGATCGCGTGCTTTAGCGCGTGCTTCTTCGGCTTGTTTGATGGCTTCGTTGGCTTTGGCTTCGTCTAAATCATGTCCACGTATGGCGGTATCGGCCAATACCGTGACCATGCCGGGCTGCACTTCGAGAATACCGCCTGCAACGAACACCAACTCTTCTTCACCGCCTACTTTTTGAATGCGCACCGAACCTGGCTTGATACGCGTAATCAGCGGTGCATGCCGTGGATAAATACCCAGTTCGCCAGATTCTCCGGGGAGAATCACGCACTCGGCTTGGCCCGAAAAAATCTCAGCCTCTGCACTGACGACGTCAACTTGGATGGTATGGGCCATGATCGATGGACTTTCGATTACTGGAACTTCTTGGCGTTTTCGACAGCTTCTTCAATCGTACCCACCATGTAGAACGCTTGCTCGGGCAAGTGATCGTACTCACCGTTGACGATGGCTTTAAAGCCTTTGATGGTATCGGCCAAAGGAACGATCTTGCCTGGCGAGCCGGTAAATACTTCGGCCACGTTAAAGGGCTGCGACAAGAAGCGTTGAATTTTCCGCGCGCGTGCCACCGCCAATTTATCTTCTGGCGAGAGCTCATCCATACCAAGAATCGCGATGATGTCGCGCAATTCTTTATAGCGCTGTAACACGGCTTGAACTGCACGTGTGGTGTTGTAATGCTCTTCACCGATCACATGCGGATCAAGCTGGCGTGAAGTTGAATCGAGAGGGTCGACCGCAGGGTAAATACCGAGTGCAGCAATATCACGCGACAACACGACGGTCGCGTCTAAGTGACCAAAGGTTGTGGCAGGCGATGGATCAGTTAAGTCATCAGCCGGCACATAGACGGCCTGAATCGATGTAATCGAACCGGTTTTGGTTGAGGTGATGCGCTCTTGCAAGCGCCCCATTTCTTCAGCCAGCGTCGGCTGGTATCCCACCGCTGAAGGCATCCGACCCAGCAACGCGGAGACTTCTGTTCCAGCCAAGGTATAGCGATAAATATTGTCGATAAACAGCAGAATGTCGCGACCTTCGTCACGGAATTTTTCTGCCATTGATAAGCCCGTGAGTGCTACGCGCAAACGGTTACCCGGTGGTTCGTTCATCTGACCGAACACCATTGCCACTTTATCGAGCACTTTGGATTCTTCCATCTCGTGATAGAAGTCGTTACCTTCACGCGTACGTTCACCCACTCCAGCAAACACAGAGTAGCCACCGTAAGATTTGGCGATGTTGTTGATGAGCTCCATCATGTTGACGGTTTTGCCCACACCAGCACCACCAAACAATCCAATCTTGCCGCCTTTGGCAAATGGACAAACTAAGTCGATCACCTTGATGCCGGTCGGCAGTAATTCAACCGAGGGCGAGAGTTCATCAAACTTCGGCGCGGGCTGATGAATCGCACGGCGTTCTTCGGTTTTGATTGGACCGGCATCATCGATTGGACGACCCAACACATCCATGATGCGTCCAAGCGTCGCTGTACCAACGGGCACCGAGATGGGCGCGCCGGTGGTGCGAACTTTCATGCCTCGACGTAAGCCATCAGAAGATCCCAGCGCGATGGTACGCACAACACCATCACCTAACTGTTGTTCGACTTCAAAGGTCAGACCTTTTTCAACCAACGGATTGGTTGCGTCGTCTTCTAAAACCAGCGCTTCGTAAATGTGCGGCATTGCATCGCGCGGAAATTCGATATCGGTCACTGCGCCGATGCACTGGACGATGGTGCCTTGTGCTTGTGCCATGGTGTTTTCCTGAAGGGTCAATACGGGTTTCTGTAAAGCTGCGGCACTTAAACCGCCGCGGCTCCACTGACAATTTCGGAGAGCTCTTTGGTAATCGCTGCCTGACGTGCTTTGTTATAAACCAAGGTTAGTTCATCGATGACACTGCCTGCGTTATCTGAAGCAGCTTTCATCGCCACCATGCGCGCCGATTGCTCGGAAGCCATGTTTTCGGTGATTGCGCCGTAGATAATCGATTCAACGTAACGTGAAAGCATTTGATCGAGGACTGTTTTTGCATCAGGTTCGTACAAGTAATCCCACGAACCTTGCGGCGAACCGAGTCGATCGCCCGTGAGAGGCAGCAATTGCTCCATCACTGGTTCTTGCTTCATGGTGTTGATGAACTTGGTATAGAAAATATAGATGCGATCAAATCGATCTTCTGCGTAGCCATCGAGCATGACTTTGATCGCACCGACTAACTTGTCCATGTGTGGGCGATCACCCAAGCCAGTGACTTGCGACACGACATTCGCGCCCAAGCGCTGCATAAAACCCAAGCCCTTATTACCGATGCAACACACTTCAATGGCATCGCCTTCCGCTTCGAGGGCCTTCACTTTTTGTAAGGCTAAACGCTGGATGTTGGTATTCAATCCACCACACAAACCTTTATCCGTGGTGATCAAGATGATGCCGGTTTTGAGCACCGTCTCACGATGAACCAAGAAAGGATGGTTGTATTCCGGATTCGCGTGCGAAATATGCGCCGCCACGTTACGGATTTTTTCGCCATAGGGACGCGCAGCGCGCATGCGTTCCTGCGCCTTGCGCATCTTGGAGGCGGCCACCATTTCCATGGCCTTGGTGATCTTGCGCGTATTTTGTACGCTCTTGATCTTGTTTCGGATCTCTTTCGAGCCCGGCATATTGATGCTCCGCTAGTTCAGGTAAGAAAAATCTGTGGTCTTACCAGATACCGTTTTTCTTCCAGTCCTCGATGGCCGTTTTCAGGGCTTTTTCATCATCGGCACTGACGTCTTTGTTCTTTTCAATGCTCGCCATCAAAGACGAACACTTTGACTGCATGTGATCACGCAAGCTCTTTTCTGCAGCCAAGGCTTTTTTCACTTCGATGTCATCGAAATAACCGTTGTTGACCGCAAATAAGGTCAACACCATCTGCGCGACTTCGAGCGGTTGGTACTGTGGCTGCTTCATCAGTTCGGTGACCATGCGTCCACGCTCAAGCTGCTTGCGTGTGGCTTCATCTAAATCAGAAGCAAACTGCGCAAACGCAGCGAGTTCACGATACTGCGCCAGGGACAAACGTACGCCAGCACCGACGTCTTTACGCTTCATTGCTTTCGTTTGAGCGGCACCACCGACACGAGACACCGAAATACCGGCGTTAATGGCCGGACGAATACCGGCGTTAAACAAATCGGTTTCTAAGAAGATTTGTCCGTCGGTAATTGAAATCACGTTGGTTGGCACAAACGCCGAAACGTCACCGGCCTGCGTTTCAATCACAGGCAGCGCGGTTAAAGAACCGGTTTTTCCTTTGACCGCACCTTTGGTAAATTTTTCAACGTAGTCTTCATTCACTCGAGCTGCACGCTCGAGCAAACGTGAGTGTAAATAAAACACATCACCCGGATACGCTTCGCGACCCGGCGGACGACGTAACAGCAACGACACTTGACGGTAGGCCCAAGCTTGCTTGGTGAGGTCGTCATACACAATCAAGGCATCTTGACCGCGGTCGCGGAAGTATTCACCCATGGTGCAACCAGAGTACGGTGCGATGTATTGCATCGCTGCGGATTCCGATGCGGTTGCTGCCACGACAATGGTGTACGCCATCGCGCCGTGTTCTTCGAGCTTGCGTACCACGTTTGCAATGGTCGAGGCTTTTTGACCAACCGCCACGTAAATACAAAAGAGGTCTTTACCCTTTTGATTGATGATGGCGTCAATGGCAACTGCCGTCTTACCCGTTTGACGGTCACCGATAATCAATTCGCGCTGACCACGACCGACCGGCACCATCGCATCAATAGATTTAATACCTGTTTGCACTGGCTGTGACACCGACTTACGCGCGATCACACCAGGTGCAACTTTTTCAATCACGTCCGTAAGCTTGGCGTTGATCGGGCCCTTACCGTCGATGGGGTGACCCAAAGAGTTCACCACGCGACCAATCAGTTCTGGACCAATTGGCACCGACAAAATTTGTCCGGTGCATTTGACTGGATCGCCCTCGGAGATGTGCTCGTATTCGCCCAAGATCACCGCGCCGACTGAGTCGCGTTCAAGGTTGAGCGCCAAACCAAACGTGTCGCCCGGGAATTCAAGCATCTCGCCTTGCATCACGTCTGACAAACCGTGAATGCGGCAAATTCCGTCGGTCACAGAAACCACCGAGCCTTGCGTGCGCATTTGCGCCGCGGCATCGAGGTTTTGAATCCGGTTCTTGATGAGGTCCGAAATTTCGGAAGGATTAAGTTGCATGACTGCTCCTAGAAACTTTCTTAAGCTTTGAGCGCGTGCTCAAGGACGTCGAGTTGCGCTTGCACCGATCCATCGATCACTTTATCGCCGATCACAATTCTGACGCCACCGATGAGCGCTTTATCGACACTCACCTTGGCTTGAACGCGGCGTCCGGTGTGTTTTTCCATTTGCGCGACCAGCTCGGCTAATTGTGTTGCATTGAGTTCAAACGCTGAGGTGATGTGCGCTTCGACCAAGCCCTCACTCTCGTGCTTCAGCGTATTGAATTGATCATAAATAAACGGCAACAAACCCATGCGCCGGTTATCAGCAAGTACGCGCACGAAATTGTTGGCTTCTTGATTTAAGCGACCCGCGAGGGTTTGCGTAAACAACGCACTCACTTGCTCTGCCGAACGCTTGGGATCGCTCACTGCATCTTGCATGCGTGCATCCACAGCAACGTGCGCAAGATCACCGAGCATATCTGCCCATTCGGCGAGTTTTCCTTCTGCTTGGGCCAGACGAAACACTGCCTCAGCATAGGGTCGCGCAATGGTGCTAGGTTCGCTCATGGCTCAGAGTTGCTTCTTCAAACGATCGAGCAATTCGGCGTGGGCTTTGGCGTCAACTTCGCGTTGCAAAATCTGCGTTGCACCCGCTACCGCAAGCGCTGCGACTTGTTCGCGTAAGGCATCGCGGGCACGTGCAGCTTCTTGCGCAATTTCAGCGCGCGCGGCCGCTAACATCCGGTCGGCTTCAGCTTTCGCGTTGGCTTTGGCTTCATCGAGCACTTGCGCCACGCGCTTATC
>CAWUMP010000117.1:0-7613 GCA_963923385.1 uncultured bacterium
GATGCGCAACAGGCACGTAGACCGCCTCGTTTGCAAAAGCAAAGGACAATCCAACCAATTGCGAGCGCATCGGTTCAAGCCCATCGGTTTCGGTATCAAAACCCGTGAGCGGCGAAGCATTTAATTGATTGATTAACGCAGACAACTCGGCTGCGCTGATTACACAGCGAACCGCGCGTCGCGCGGGGATGACTTGATTGGCAATGGGGGCGACGGGTGTTGGTGAAGTGGCTTGCGCATTTTCTGGCAAGGTAGGCGTATCGTTTGATCCACCTTCAAGCTCGCGCAACCAGCTGCGAAAGCCATAACGTGAAAATAGCGTGCGCAAGCGATCGGTGTTCAAGCCATCATGTGTGAGTGCATCCAGCGTGACTGGCAATACACAATCACATTTCACCGTGAGTAACCATCGCGCTTTCGGTAACCACGCAAGTGATTCGCGTAAATTCGCGCCGACCACGCCGCCAATCTCGTCGGCATGCGCCATGATGTCGTCGAGCGTTGGGTATTGCGTGAGCCACTTGAGTGCTGTTTTTGGTCCGACTTTGGCCACACCGGGCACGTTGTCCACACTGTCGCCAATTAGTGTGAGGTAATCGACGATACGCGCCGGCGGAACGCCAAATTTTTGTAACACACCGGCTGGATCGAGCACTTCGTTCGACATGGTGTTGACCAATGTCACGCTGTCATTCACGAGTTGCGCGAGATCTTTATCGCCCGTTGAAATCACGCAACGCATACCGGCAGACCGCGCTTGCGTTGCTAAAGTACCAATCACATCGTCGGCCTCGACGCCATCTACGGCTAAGATCGGCCAACCCAGCGCCTCAACAATCGCGTGTATGGGTTCGAGCTGCTCGACCAATGCAGGCGGCATTGGTGCGCGGTGGGCTTTGTATTCTGCATAGGCGGCGTCACGAAAGGTCGGTGCCTTGGTATCGAACACGCAGGCGCGCTGACTGGTTGGGTAATCTGCCGCTAGACGACGCAGCATGTTGACCACGCCATAAATCGCCCCGGTATGTTCGCCCGCGCTGTTTTTTAGCTCGGGCATTGCGTGAAAGGCGCGATAAAGATAAGAAGACCCATCCACGAGCAACAGCGTGCGCGCAGCGGGATCCGTGGTCGAAGTGGTCATGGGTGGCAACTTAAACAGGCAACAGGCGAAAAGCGCAAAATCAATTTCGGCGCGGTGAGCGCAGATTATGGCAGAGCGTTCTGCTAGAATTTGAGCGTTATGCGTAAGACACTCGTCTGCTTATTGAGCGTTGCCTCGATGCAAGTGGTGGCACAACAGCCACCCAAGCTTGAGCCGCTGCCCGCGCCGCCGCCACCACCACCCGGTGTGATCGACGACGATGGTCCGCGCGTGAACATCAGCAACAATCGCGAAGATCAGGTAGAGGAAATGCGCCAAAACGGCCGTGTGGTGATGATCAAAGTCACCCCGCCAGGCGGCGAGCCGTATTACCTCATCGATATGGCCGGCAACGGTCAATGGATCCGCCGCGACGCGCTGACACCCAGCCTGAGTGTCCCTCAGTGGACCATTAAAACATTCGACTGATCGCTTGGCGGTCTTTACCCCGGTCACAGAAGAAGCCCTCACCGCCTGGCTGCGTCATCGCCCGGTGGGTACATTACGCACGCTCACGCCAATTGCAGCGGGCATCGAAAACACCAACTATTTCGTGACCACCACGACGGGCCAATACGTTCTCACGCTATTTGAGAAGCTCACGGATGCCGAGTTACCTTTTTATCTTGGCTTGATGTCGCATTTGGCCGCGCACGGTGTGCCTGCCCCTGCGCCAATGCCTGCCGATGATGGCGCGCTGTTTCATCGACTCAATGACAAACCTGCGGCGTTGGTGTCGCGCTTACCAGGGCATTCGGTGATGCAGCCCGACCCATCTGCGTGTGCGCAATTGGGCACGGTGTTGGCGCGCATGCACTTGGCGGGCCAGTCTTTTGGCGGCACATTAGACAATCCACGTGGACCACGTTGGTGGCACGAGACCGCGCCACAAGTGATGCCGTTTTTAGATGCAACAGCGCAGACGGTATTACAGGACGAGTTACGGTTTCAGGCGCAATCGCGTCATACCGATTTGCCGCGCGGCCCGGTACATGGCGACTTATTTCGTGACAACGTGCTGTTTGATGCAGGCCATTTAACTGGCGTGATCGATTTTTATTTTGCGGGCCTCGATGCCTTGCTGTTTGATGTGGCGGTCTGCGCAAACGATTGGTGTTTGATCGATCATCAGCACGATCGACGTTTATCTGCGCAACACTGCGATGCATTTTTACGTGCCTACGCTGCGCAGCGACCGTTTGTTGATAGCGAGCGCATCGCTTGGCCAGTGATGTTGCGTGCGGCAGCACTACGTTTTTGGTTATCGCGCTTGTTTGATTTTTATTTGCCTCGCGCAGGTCAGCTTGTGCATGCCCATGACCCAAATCATTTTTATGACGTATTGCAATTACGAACCCACCCTGCTGCAGCGCCGGTCTTGCCATGAGTGATACGCCGATCACACCGCAAACGCGTTTACTGCATGCCGGTCGAGGTTGGCGTTGGTTAGCCGCAGGGTGGGCGTTATTTCGCGTCTCCCCCATCGGCTGGTTAGCGTTGGTGTTTGGTTATTACTTGCTGATGAGTTTGATTGGGCTCATCCCAATCCCGTTTTTAGGCATGGTGATCGCCATGGTGTTGGTGCCCGGCTTATCCATGAGCTTTATGGTGGCCAGTCGCCACGCTGCGCGCGGGGAGGCAGTGCGCGTGCCGTTGTTATTTTCTGGTTTGCGTGCGCAAACACAAAAACAGTTACAACTTGGCGTGATTTATTTTGTGGCCCTGATGGTGCTGATGGCGTTCACCGCCTTGTCTGATCAAGGGGCCTTAATGCAGTTGTTTTTAGAGGGCAAGCGCCCGCTAGCTGCTGGACCAGAAGCACAGCAGCTGGTGAGCGGACTCGGTTTGGCTGCGTTGTTATATACACCCATCATGCTGTTATTTTGGTTTGCGCCGGCATTGGTTGCTTGGCATGCCATGAGCGTACCGAAGGCCTTATTCTTTTCGTTTTTCGCGTGCATCATCAATTGGCGCGCGTTTTTAACCTATGGTTTAGCCTGCATACTGGTGCTCTTTTTACTGCCGCTCGCGGTGCTGCTCAGTATTGTGTTGATCACGGGCGGTCGCGTACAGCCAGAAGTGATGGGCTTGATGTTTCCATTTTTGCTGTCGTTATTACCCACGTTATTTGCAAGCTTTTACGTGAGCTATCGAGATATTTTTGATGATTCACCGCCAAGCCCTGCGTCTGTAGACACACCATCGACAGATTAGCCGCACAGCAAGCGGGGTTGTGTTTACCCTCAGAGTGCTGCGCCCTACGGTAGAATTTAGTCCCTTTCACACTAAACAGCGACGTTCAACACGTCGTTAGAGCGTGAGCATGCAACAGCTGCGCGAAATCCCATACAACTACACATCGTTCTCCGATCGCGAGATCGTGTTGCGATTGCTCGGGCCGGCAGCTTGGGAAACGATCCTCGAGCTCCGCGCGGAGCGCCGCACCGGACGTTCGGCGCGCATGTTGTACGAAGTGCTGGGTGAAATCTGGGTGGTGCAACGCAATCCGTATCTTGAGGCCGATTTACTAGAGCATCCGGCGCGCCGCGCGCAAATTTTAGATGGCATGCAGCGCCGATTGCGCGAGATCGAAGCGCGTCGTGGAGATAACGACAAAGTAGAAGCCTTACTCGCATCGGCGCGCGCCGCGGTGACAGCGTTTGCGCAAGCATTTGAAGCAACCCGCGAACTACGTAAAAAAACACTGCGCTTACTTTCGCGCGTCACGCGAAAAGATAACGTGAGCTTTGATGGCTTTGCGCGTGTATCACATGTCACCGATGCAACCGACTGGCGTGTGGAATATCCATTTGTCGTGATCACCCCAGATACCGAAGAAGAAGTGCTGCCGTTAGTGAGCGCGCTGATTCGGTTGGGCCTGACCATCATTCCGCGTGGCGGTGGTACGGGGTATACCGGCGGTGCGGTGCCGTTAAGCCGTCGCTCAGCGGTGATCAATACCGAAAAGCTAGAAGCGCTTAGTCAGGTCGAGCGCGTGGTGTTACCTGGATTGCAAACGCCTGTGCCAACCATTCATTGTGGTGCGGGTGTCGTCACACGACGCGTGATGGATGCCGCTGAACAAGCCGGCTTAGTGTTTGCGGTGGATCCCACGTCAGCAGATGCCTCATGCATTGGTGGCAACGTGGCCATGAATGCGGGTGGAAAAAAAGCCGTGCTATGGGGAACCGCGATCGATAATTTGGCGGGCTGGCGCATGGTCACGCCCGACGCGCAGTGGTTAGATGTGGAGCGCATAGATCATAACTTGGGGCGTATTCACGACGCGCAGTCGGTCACGTTTCGGTTGCGTCGCTATCAAGCTGATCAATGTACGCTTGTCTCAGAATCAACCATCACTGTACCGGGTCATTCATTTCGCAAAGTCGGTTTAGGCAAAGACGTCACAGATAAATTTTTATCTGGCTTACCGGGCATTCAAAAAGAAGGTACCGACGGGATCATCACTTCGGCGCGCTTTATTTTGCACCGGATGCCCGCACACATACGCACCGTTTGCTTAGAGTTCTTTGGAAGTGCGCATGCCGCGGTGCCTGCCATTGTCGAGATCAAACAGTATCTTGATGCGCATGTCAGCGCGCAATTGGCTGGCTTAGAGCATTTAGATGAACGTTATGTACGTGCTGTCGGTTACGCAACAAAATCGCGACGCAATCAACGTCCAAGGATGGTGTTGATTGGCGACATTGTGGGTGATGATGCAGATCAAGTTGGTGAAGCCGCCGCCGCGGTGGTGCGCATGGCCAATGCGCGTGGTGGCGAAGGTTTTGTCGCGG
Organism: uncultured bacterium; assembly: GCA_963923385.1. Classification (GTDB taxonomy): domain Bacteria; phylum Pseudomonadota; class Gammaproteobacteria; order Burkholderiales; family SG8-39; genus SZAS-79. The sequence continues at coordinate 4,939 of CAWUMP010000117.1, forward strand.
TATCAGCAGAATCACGCAAACGCTTTTGGTTAGATCGCGCGCGTACCGCAGCGATTGCCAAACACACCAATGCATTCAAAATCAATGAAGACGTGGTGATTCCGCTGCCACGTTTGGGCGACTATTCGGATGGTGTTGAGCGCATCAACATCGAGCTATCCATCGACAATAAACTTGAACTCCTCGATGAACTCGACGCGTTCTTCGCTGGCGAATTGCCGGTCGTTCAAGATGACGTGCAATTAGCCAACGCCGAGGTGCTCGGCGAACGCCCCCGCCAAGCGCGCGAAGCAATTGCGCAGGTGCGTAGCCGTTGGCAGTGGTTACGCCACAATCTGGATGCCACCTGTAGCGCTATTCCAGATCAAATGGCACTCATCGATGCGCAACCAACCGATACCGTGTTGAGTGCGCTGCAGTCGTATGCCTTACGCGTGTCTTGGAAAACCGAGCTACGCGAAACCCTCAGACAAATTTTTGATGGATTAGCATTTCGTCGCGTACTCGAAGAAATGGATGCTACACATGCGCGTGTGCTAAAGGGCCGCGTGTTTATTGCGCTGCATATGCATGCAGGCGATGGCAATGTGCACACGAACCTGCCTGTCAATTCGGATAATTATCGGATGTTGCAGCAAGCCAATGCGGCCGTGGCGCGCATCATGCAATTGGCGCGTGCGCTTGGTGGCGTGATTTCAGGAGAACATGGCATTGGAATCACCAAGCTCGAGTATCTGGAGCCCGGAGAGCTTGAAGCGTTTCGTGCGTACAAACAACACGTCGATCCAGAGGGGCGTTTTAACGCCGGAAAGTTATTGGCTGGCGCCACACTAGAAAATGCCTATACGCCGAGTTTTTCGCTCTTAGGGGCTGAATCACTGATTCTTGAGCAGTCAGATTTGGGTCGCGTCAATGCGTCCATCAAAGATTGCCTGCGTTGCGGTAAATGTAAGCCGGTATGCGCCACGCATGTACCCCGAGCAAATTTACTGTATTCACCGCGTAATAAAATTCTCGCCACCTCGTTATTGACCGAAGCGTTTTTGTACGAAGAGCAAACGCGCCGCGGTGTTTCGTTGGCGCATTACGATACATTTAGTGATGTCGCTGATCACTGCACGGTGTGTCATAAGTGTGCCAGCCCGTGTCCAGTCGACATTGATTTTGGCGATGTGTCGATGGCCATGCGCAACATGTTGCGGCGTCAAAAAAAGCGGCGTTTCAATCCGGGTACCGCCATCGCCATGTTGTTTTTAAACGCAACGGATCCACTGACGATCAAGTTAGTGCGTACCGCGTTGGTGCGTGTGGGGTATCGTTTACAGCGAGCGGCACACAGTGTGGTGCGGCGCTTGGGCTTGAGTCGCGCACAAACCAATCGCCCACCCGAGACCACGGGTAAGCCAGCGTTGCGTTCTCAGGTGATCCATTTTATTAACAAGCCCATGCCTGGACAGTTACCGAAAAAAACTGCGCGTGCGCTGTTAGATATTGAGGACGCCAAAATTGTGCCCATCGTGCGTGACCCGATGAAGGTCACCGAAGATTCGGATGCGGTCTTTTATTTTCCTGGCTGTGGATCAGAGCGTTTATTTTCGCAAGTGGGCCTAGCTACGCAGGCCATGCTGTACGCCATCGGCACGCAATGTGTGTTGCCACCTGGTTACTTATGCTGTGGTTATCCGCAAACAGCTGCGGGCGAAGATGAAAAAGGCGAACAGATCATCGTACAAAACCGCGTGCTGTTTCATCGCTTAGCCACTACGCTCAATTATCTTGATATCAAAACCGTGATCGTATCTTGTGGGACCTGTTTAGATCAGCTCGAAAAATATGAATTCAGCAAAATTTTTCCGGGTTCACGCTTACTCGATATCCATGAATATCTGCTTGAAAAAGGCGTGAAGCTAGAGGGCGTACAAGGCGTTCAGTATTTGTATCACGACCCCTGTCACTCGCCGATCAAAACGCAAAAACCGATGGCTGTGGTGAATGCGCTGGTAGGCGAGGCAACCTTAACCGAGCGCTGTTGCGGTGAATCGGGTACGTTAGCGGCAACGCGCCCAGACATCTCTACCCAAGTGCGTTTTCGTAAACAAGAAGTGTTACTGCAAGGCATTCAACAACTCAGCACCCACACTGCGCTGAGTCCAATGAGCGCGTTTACGCCCGAGGTAAAAATTCTGACCTCGTGTCCGTCTTGTTTGCAGGGCTTGTCGCGTTTTTCGGGTGATACGGGTGCGCAAGCCGATTACATCGTTGTGGAGTTAGCGCGTAAGCTGCTTGGTGAAGATTGGATGCCGGCGTTCGTTGCGCGGGCTAATCAAGGCGGTATTGAGCGCGTATTACTGTAAGCGTTCACGCATGAAGGATTCTTTCTCAACCGCCCAGTGTGTGTTTTGCCAAAGTGAAGGTGGCACCATCTTGTGGCAAGAGCCTTTGCTGCGCGTGGTGCGCGCTGACGAGGCTGGCTACGCTGGATTTTGTCGCATCATTTTGCAACGTCACGTGCGCGAGATGACCGATCTCGCACCGGCGGAACGTCTGCGTGTCATGACCGTGGTGTTTGCGGTGGAGCACGTGCTGCGCAATCTCATGTCGCCAGACAAAATCAATCTCGCCAGTTTGGGTAATCAAACCCCACATCTACACTGGCATGTGATTGCGCGGTTCCA
>CAWUMP010000118.1:0-7595 GCA_963923385.1 uncultured bacterium
TGGTCTCGTGGGCTCGGAGATGTGTATAAGAGACAGGTGCTGCACCAACGCGTGCACTGCAAGGCATTCGTGTTTTAGAACTGGCGAATTTTATTGCAGGTCCGTTTATCGGCATGCTGCTCGCCGACTATGGCGCTGCAGTCACTAAGGTCGAGCATCCCGATGGAGGCGACGGGATTCGTCATTGGGGTGAACGTAAAAACGATGTCGGGCTGTATCACAAAGTTCTGAATCGAAATAAACGCAGCGTCACCGCAGATCTACGCACACCACTTGGCAAAGAAATCGTGTTGCGTTTGGCAGCACAAGCTGATGTGGTGATCGAAAATTTTCGACCTGGCACACTCGAAAAATGGGGGCTGGGTTACGACCAACTCAGCGCCAGTAACCCCGGTCTCGTGTTGGTACGTATTACTGGATTCGGTCAGACAGGCCCCATGCACGAGCGCTCCGGCTTTGGCTCCTTAGCTGAAGCCATGACAGGGTTTGCTTACACCAACGGATTTCCTGATCGTCCGCCGTTGCTGCCTTCGTTTGCGCTCTCGGATACCACCACGGGATTGGCTGGTGCATTTTTAACGATGGCGGCTATTCAAGCGCGACACACCAACGGCGGTCAAGGACAAGTGGTGGATTTGGCGATTTATGAACCGGTGCTGACCTTATTGGGGCCGCACATCATCGAATATGATCAAGTGGGGATCGTGCAAGAACGCGCGGGCAGTCGCTTGCCACTGGTTTCGCCACGCAACACCTTTAGCACGCGCGATGGAAAATGGATCGCTATTTCAGCAGGCGCACCCGCGGTGTTTGCTCGCTTGTGCCAAGCCCTTGATGCGCCCCACATCGCATCAGACCCACGCTTTGCTACCAATCAATCGCGCCGTATCTATAGCGATGAAATCGAAGCAGCATTACAACAAGCCGTTGGGCGTTTTGACTGCAACGAGCTCATTGCACGTATGGATCAATTTGATGCACCCGGTGCGCCTGTCTACAGCGTCGCCGATGTCATGCAAGACGCGCACTTCAAAGCACGTGAAAACCTCACGCAAGTGCATGACCAAGAGCTCAACACCACACTCACCATGCAAAATGTGATGGGAAAGCTCTCGCACACGCCCGGTCACATTGACGCAGCCGGTCCACCGTTAGGTGCACACAACAAAGCGGTCTTGGTCGACGAACTTGGTTTTGAACCGCACACCTTGATGCAAGCGGGCCTACGTATTTAGTCCCAACCAACCCACCCACAATTAAAATTTATCCACCACGTCGTACCTCAACCTGAAAGTTAGCACGTGAATAAGCCAACGCCGTCTGCGGGCCCACTCAAAGGGATTAAAGTGATTGAAATGGCAGGGATTGGACCTGCGCCACTGTGCAGTTCATTGCTCGCCGATATGGGTGCCGAGGTGATCCGTATCGATCGGAATGCACCCACGGGATTGGGCTTTGAGTTTGCTGGACCTCGGGCCGATGTGCGTCGTCGTGGTCGCCCTTCTGTGGTCGTTGATCTAAAAAAACAAGAAGGCATCGATACGGTGATGCGCTTGATTGAACAAGCCGATGCCCTCATCGACCCAATGCGTCCTGGCGTCATGGAGCGATTGGGACTCGGACCCGAAGCCTGCTTTGAACGCAACCCTCGACTGGTGTTTGGTCGGATGACAGGCTGGGGACAAACCGGTCCATTGGCACAAGCCGCAGGGCACGATATCAATTACATCTCGCTCTCAGGCGTGTTGCATGCGATTGGACCGCGTTCACATCCGGTGCCGCCACTGAATGTTGTGGGCGATATGGGTGGTGGTGCGATGTTTTTAGCGATGGGATTGTTGGCCGCGATTTTAGAAGCGCGACAATCAGGTCAAGGACAAGTGGTGGATGTTGCGATGACTGAAGGCTCGGCGTACCTTGCACTGGCCTGCTTTGGATTGGCCGCAGTTGGTGAATGGACCATGGAGCGCGAAGACAATCTGATTGATGGTGGCGCGCCGTTCTGGCGTTGCTACGAAACCAGCGACAAAAAATTTGTTTCGATTGGCGCTGTAGAAGAAAAATTTTATTTATTGCTGCTACGAACACTCGGGCTCGATCCAGCCACCATGCCACCACAAATGGATCGCGCGCATTGGCCTGCCGTGAGTGAACAACTGGCAGCGTTATTCCGACAAAAAACCCGCGATGAATGGTGCGCGCTCATGGAAGGCACCGATATTTGCTTTGCCCCCGTGCTCAATTTTCAAGAAGCCGCTTCGCATCCCCACAACCAAGCCCGAGGCAGTTTTGTTGAAGTCGATGGCATTGTGCAACCTGGACCGGCGCCGCGCTTTAGTCGCACACCCTCGAGCGTGAAATTTGGACCCCCTGCATTTGGCGCACACACCGATGAAGTCTTAGCGCGTTGGGGTTTTTCTGCGCAAGAAATTACGCAACTCAAAGAACACCAAGCAATCGGACGTCAGGTCTAAGCAGGGAGAAGCTGTGCAGCGCGACCCTGCGGTGGGCTAAGCCCATCCGCAGGGAACGCAGCATGTTCTTACAACGGTCCTACTGTGTCACTGGACGCTCGGTCAGCATGGTCACAATTTGCTTGACTGCTTCCTGCGCCTTTTTCTGAAGCACCGCGTCGTCATTATTTGCGACGGGGTGGCCGATCACCGCAAACGGGTAACCAGGCAAGCCGTTCATTTCGCCAACAAGCTGCGCACTGACCAAGAAACGGTCGGTGATGATGGCGACGGCTGGGATACCCAACCGCTCGGCTTCAACGGCGTCGTGCAGACTGCACGACGAACAACTGCCTCAATCCCCAATCGCTGCAAGGACTGCATCCGCACCACTCATCTCTGCAAGCATTTGGGTCGGCACAGGTCTTGATGCGTCGGGTTTACGACGACGAATAAACTCTCGCACGCCGTAGTCTTTACGCAAAATCTCTTCAATAAAGTCAAACAGTCGCTCGGTACCAATCTTCGCGTTGTCGATCATCCCAACGACCGTACCACCCAATGAGGGTAGCGCAGCCGCCATACGCGCAGCTTCACCTTGCGGCGTTTGACGTGGGTCCAGCACTCTTAACGTCATGGTTGCTCTCCTTAAACAAACTACAGTGAATCATTGATTTCCATCGTCACCGCCAGCGACTTTTTGCCATACCACGGCGGCACAATGGCACCAAAACCTCCCGCAGGACCACCAGCAGCCACCACCAGCAAGTCATCCGGGCTGCGTAACGCACGATACTCACGATCTAAATCTTTGCGTCCGGCGACGGCGGCTTTTCCTACATGGTTCCAATCACCACGTTTGACGCGTGCTTTTTCAAAGACGTATTCACGAATATTTTTCTTGTCCCAGCCTGCGGCACCAAAAATTTCGCGATGCTGCTTTGGAATCACAAACGCGTAATTACCCTCCCAAATCGAATACGTCAGCATGTTGCTTTGCATGGCAGAAACGTAGGTATCCAAAATCTCTTTCGGATCATGCGTCCATTCATTCATGATTTGGTGCGGTGATTCAACTTGCAACATCGTCACCGCAGACTTTCCGGGGGCAATACCACGCTCCTCTGAGAGCGGACGCCAAATGGAATCTTCTTCGTCTTCGGCCACACAGAACGTAAATTTCCCTGGATGACCGAGCGTCGAGCGATCTAACTGCCCTGGGATCCCACCCAACACATTAAGTAACACCAACCGCACGCTGCGTCCAATGGTGGCATTGGCACGACTGCCATTGGCTAACGCGTTGTGCGTCATGTTCATACCAATTTTTTGTCGAATGGGCCCGTTCACCACCATAAATGGCGCACTACCACCGGTACTTGCGGTGCTACCGTGTAGCGCATATTCAGGCTGACACATCGCCTTGATGGCAGCCACGACCACTGGAAAATACGCGGGCAAACAACCTGCCATCACGCTCGCAATCGCCACTTTTTCTGCGCTAATTCGCCGATGTCTAACCGGCTCCACACCAATGACTTCATCGCTGCGTAAGCCAGCGGCTGCCAAAAAATTCGCTACAGCTGATTCGGTGGGAGGAACGATGGGCAAACCATCGGTCCAACCGTTGGATTGATACAGTTCATTGGCCTGTATCGCGTCAGCCACCTCGAGAACGTCACTTTCAAAAACGCTTGATGCACTCATACCGAGTCAATCTCCACAGTGTTGACAGATAAATCATACGATACCCAATTGACGCAGCCGATCGATCTGCGTTGGCGATAAATTTGCAAGGCGTCCAAACACTTCATCCGAGTGCGCACCGGGTATCGGCGCTGGTACATCCAGCGCCGCAGGTGTCTGGCTAAATTTGATAGGAAATCCTGGGCCATGCGCAGCGACGGTGTCGCCCGAAAGAGGGTTGACCAGCGGCACAATCATTTGCCGCTCCAACAACTGCGGCCAGTGCATGACTTCCTCAATCGATCGCACCGGACTACAAGCCACACTGGCTAGCCCTAAGCGCGAGACGATCTCATCTTTGGTGCGCGTTGCAGTCCAAGCGCTGACCACCGCATCAACCGCGTCGTTATGCACAATGCGCCAACCGATCTGCATCATCTGTTGATCTGCCAGCAAATCTTCGCGTTCCATGGCCTTGATTAACGACAACCATTCTTCATGCGTTGCCGCGCCAATCGCCACCCATCCATCTTTTGCTGCGTAGGTATTGAATGGAGAAAAACGCATGATGCGATTGCCCTGACGGCTCTCGAGATTTAAACGCGCATAGCAATCAATCGGCTCATCAAACAACATCGAAAACAAACAATCTGTCATCCCCACGTCGACGGACTGCCCCTCGCCGGTTCGCTCACGGTGCAACAGCGCAGCAACAATGCCATGCGAGGCAAACACACCGGCAATGGCATCTGATAGCGCAGAGGCTGTTTTGACAGGGGGGGCACCGGGTTGACCGGTGAGCCCCATTAAGCCTACGGCGGCCTGCACCATCAAGTCGTAGGCTTTATCGTCCTTACTAGGGCCGGTGCTGCCATATCCGGTTAATGCGCAGTGCACTAAGCTAGGATTGACTGCACGCAGTGCGGGGTAATCAATGCTCAAACGTTGCGCCACACCGGCGCGAAAATTTTCAACCACCACGTGCGCGTTTTTCACCATCGACATAAACACGGCATGACCTTCAGTCGATTTCAGATCAAGCGTGATGGATTTTTTTCCGCGCGCCCGCTTCAAGTAAGCCAAGCCCATGTCTTGGTCAGTTTGTTTTGATAGGCTGATTCCTTGAGCGCCAGCGTAAGGCGGCGCAAATGCAGTTGGGTCACCGGTTTTGGGATCATCGATCTTGATCACCTCGGCGCCCATGGCAGCAAGCATGAGTGTGCACTGCGGACCCGAAAAAAAACGGGTCAAGTCCAACACCACTATGCCATCGAGTATTTTTTTCATGAGCATCCAATACGCCCTTTAAAAGAGGCGCTTAACGCACTGCCTCACTACAACGGGCGATCTCACAGTGTAGAGCAGCCCTAGTCTGGCAACGCATCGCAGTGCGAAACCGTCTAAGTAACAGAACGGCCTATGGCACAATCAAGACACCCCCTCTGCAGAGCTCGGTCCCCATGAAAAAAACGTTTGCCTTGATGGTTTCGATGATCGGTCTGATGGCCAGCGTTTGCCCCTTGAGCTTGGCGCAAACCAATTACCCCAATCGCCCAGTAAAAATCATCGTGGCGTTTCCGCCAGGCCAAGCAACCGATCAAGCGGCGCGTGCAATTGCACAAAAACTTTCCGACAACCTTGGCCAGCAATTCATTGTCGAAAACCGCCCTGGTGCAGCGAGCATCATTGGTGCTGAAGCTGCGGCCAAATCGCCGAACGATGGCTATCACCTTTTCATGGGTTCGTCAGGAAGTATTGCCATTAATCCGGGCATGTATCCCAAACTTAGCTACGACCCCTTGCGCGATTTCGTACCCATTTCGCTCACACTTAAAGTACCGTTCTTTATGGTGGTGCATCCTTCTCTGCCTGCCAACAACGTCAAGGAAGTCGTCGCGTATCTCAAAGCGAATCCTGGGAAAATTAATTTTGGCTCTGCTGGTCCTGGCGCGAGCAATCACCTTTCTTCAGAACTCTTTAAAAGCGTTGCTGGCGTTTCGATCACGCACGTGCCCTACAAGGGCTCACCACCGGCAGTCACTGATTTACTTGGCGGACAAATTGGCATGATGTTCGAGACCGGTCCGCTGGTGCTGAATCATGCAAAAGCTGGTCGCTTACGTGCGATTGCCGTAGGTAGCTTGCAACGATCGGCGGCGGCGCCCGAACTCGTCACCATCGCAGAATCCGGTTATCCGGGTTTTGAGACGGTCGGATGGGCGGGATTATTAGCGCCAACCGGTACACCCCGAGACATCGTGAACAAATTAAATGCTGAAGTGGTGCGTATCATCACCACCACCGATATTAAAGACCGCTTCGTGGCGCTTGGTTCCGAGCTCATCAGTAGTTCAGCAGATGAGTTTGGCGCTTACATGCGCTCGGAAACTGCGAAGTGGGGCAAAGTCATCAAGGACTCAGGTGCCAAAGCCGAGTGAACATACCAACCGATCTGGGCGTGCAGCCTTACCTTCGATTGATCGGTTATTGCAGTCCCCCGGCGGTATGGCGCTGTCCGAGCAGCATGGTCACACCCTAACGCGCGATACCTTTCGCCAAGTCCTCGCCGAAGCGCGTCAACAATTTGCCAAAGGGCGAGCTCCTCAAGTGCAGGATGTGAATGTCTTGCTTGAGGCATGTGCGACAAAAATTTCGCAACAAACACGCGCATCGATGGATCGTGTTTTTAATCTCAGCGGCACGGTGTTGCACACCAATTTAGGCCGCGCGTTGTTGCCTGAAAGCGCAGTGGCTGCAGCCACAGCGGCGATGCAATCCGCGGTCAATCTCGAGTACGACCTAACCGACGGACAACGCGGCGAGCGTGACGACCACGTTGAACACCTCATCACGCAACTCACTGGCGCAGAAGGCGCGGTGGTAGTAAACAACAACGCGGCTGCCGTATATTTAATTTTGTATGCGTTAGCGCGTCGCAAAGAAGTCATCGTTTCGCGCGGTGAACTGGTTGAAATTGGCGGATCGTTTCGTATACCAGACATCATGGCAAGCGCCAATTGCAAACTACGCGAAGTCGGCACCACCAATCGCACGCACCTCAAAGACTACGAACAATCCATCAGCGCTTCAACAGCGGCGATCATGAAAGTCCATGCGAGCAACTATCGCATTGAAGGGTTTTCGCACTGCCCTGCAGAATCCGCGCTCGCAGAACTCGCGCATCGCCACGACTTGCCACTGCTCAATGATCTTGGATCGGGTACCTTGATTGGTTTAGAACAGTTTGGCCTTCCGCATGAACCGACACCACGCGAAGCGCTTCTGGCGGGTGCAGATATTGTTACCTTTAGCGGCGACAAATTACTCGGTGGACCACAATGCGGTTTGATCGTTGGGCGTAAAGATCTGATCAAGAAGATTCGTCACAGCCCGATGAAACGCGCGCTGCGTTTAGACAAAATTCGGCTCGCGGCACTGGCCTCGGTATTACAGCTG
>CAWUMP010000119.1:0-7558 GCA_963923385.1 uncultured bacterium
ACACAAGGAGTATCGTCGGCAGCGTCAGATGTGTATAAGAGACAGACCCAAAGAAAAAACCCCAACCCAAGCCCAGCTATCTACCCAGATTATGGTGCTTTGCAGCAAACTTAGCCGGGCGTTGCGCCAATCAAGCTAAAAAAGCTTTCAATGGCTGTGCAAGCTCGCGGCCTATAATTCAGTGTTTCTTTTGTTTACAAGTTTTCACACTCATACGTGGCCTAACGCGCATGCAGCAGGCCACGCTTCAAGCGGGGGTTGCGATGGCATCGATCAGAATTGGCGAATGTATTTCGGCAGGTATTGCTGGACTTAAAAAAGATCCGCTCGCGCACATTGCCGCGACATTGATTGTGGGTACCGCAGGCAGCGTGAGCTTTGGCATTCTCAGCGGTCCGTTGATGGTGGGTTACATGCGCATGATCGACAAAGCCGCCGACGGTGAGAAAGCGCAAATCGGGGAAGTGTTTAAAGGGTTTGATTACTTCATTCCTTCGCTGATCGCCTTTTTGATTGGCACCACGTTGATGTCGATTGGCTACCTGCTCTGCGTGATTCCCGGACTGTTGCTGATGGCACTCACACCGATGGCACTGTACTTGATTGCACAAGGCGAAACCGACGGCGTGAATGCGATTAAACGGGGCTGGGCCATGCTCAAACCAAATATTTTTGGCGCCTTCTTTTGTTTGATCGTACTTTCGCTGGTGAGCTCGCTTGGTATGGTGGCGTGTTTGATTGGTTATTTGGTGACCTTACCGATTGCATTTATCGGTATGCACCATATGTCCAAGCAAATGGCCGAAGGCGTGAGCACAAACTAAACCGACACCTCAATGCAGCGGGGTTGGGATTTCCCGCCCCGCTGTCATTTTGATGAACATTGCACTGACGACACTTCACTCTCCACTGCCACCCAGCGAACGCGCTTGGCGATTGGGTAGTGTTGCGTTTTGGCCCATCGCAAAATACGGCGCACCCGCACTGATTGGGTTGAGCAATGTGCCCTTGTGTGCGTTTCGTTACCTCTCCGGAAAACCGTGCCCGTTTTGCGGCGGTACGCATGCGTGTGCCGCGCTGTTTAATGGCGATTGGGTCGGTGCGTGGCAAGCCAACCCAGCTGCCGTGCCACTTCTGATATTGATCTCTGCACACACACTCATTTGGATTGCCGAAGGGGTGCGTGGTCAATCATTCACCGCCCATGCAACGATACATCGCGCGATGATTTGGGCCTGGGGTAGCGTCTTAAGTTTTGTATTCGTGTCTTGGGTCTGGCGCTTATTGAATGGCGCTTGACGCACATTGATTGCGTTGGCACTTTTAGTTGACGTGGTTGGTTTAAAGATCCGCAGACAAACATAAAACAACGCGTACAAAAAAAGGGGACCCCTGGGTCCCCTTTTTTACGCACACACCATTTACGGCGTGTGCTATTCAAATTAACGCGTTTACTTGGCGCTGCGTTTGGCTGATACAAACGCCCAAATCAACGCACCCCACCAGCCGATCACTGTCCAAGACAGAAATATATTAATCAACAAAATCGGAATACGTTTTTCACTGCCACGCATAAACGCAATGATGGTTGGCAAGAAAGAAATCACGAACGACACCACCAACAACACCAAGCAAAGAATCACCACCAACACAATCGTGCCCGTCGATGCGTCATCTGAGACGACAGGCGCACCAGGGATGTGTTCTAGCATGCGGCCCGCTAAACCCAACGCACCGCTTGCCTCTTCATGCATCGCTGGTGGTGCTTCAACCACTGGCGCGGGTGGTGCTTCGGGGGCTGCAGCCGCAGGCGCTTCGGCAGGCGCGGCAGCAGGGGCCGCCTCTGGTGCAGCCGGCGCGGCCGCAGGCGCCGCAGCCGCAGGGGCTGCAATACCAAAACCCAGGGCCATCAAACGTGTTTGATACGCCTGCATCATGCAAGGCTCATTCGTACAGGCACGCGCTTCCTTGAGCCATTGCATCTGTTCTTGCTTGAGCGCTTCAGCATTGGGCGACTCACGACGTGCCTTACCGTAGGCCGCGGCCATTTGTTCATCAAGCGTGGACAACAAAGGCGAGGCACAGATCATTTTTTCTGACGGGTGCGAGGCCTTTGCGCAATCAAAGCTAGCTGCTTGCGCTGTACCCAAGCCCAACAGCGCAATCGTTAGAACGACAGCGCGCAAAATTTCCGAACGAAGTCCGAGCATCCCATCCATTTTCATCTCCCTTTAAAACGACGTACGACCCACACAACAAACCGATGTTGTCTCTTAAGCACCTCAGCGTTTTGGCGGCCAAGGCAGCTTCCTTACCGATTCTAACAAACCATGGCAAAGACCTCGCGCCACAGCTGGCATAGGGCTTGCTGAATCTGCTGGTCAGTCTGGCCTGTACGCCAGTCAATCAAAGGAGAGACCTCATGGAAAAACATAATTTAGCCGTCTGGTTTGGCCAGTTATATGCCTATTCGGAGCAGCTTTTCCCAAAAATCATGCTCTACAGCTGCGTGGTCCTGATGATTTCGGCGATTTTCGCCAAAGTCGGCGCTTGATGGACAACAGCCACGCCAACTAAAGGGCAATACCAATTGGGCTAAATCCCTCGAGTGCGACATGTAAGCAAGCTTGGGCAAGTTGTTGCCATCTGTGGCAATCACTTGCCGCTGCGTTTTTTAATCACCGCAACCAGCGCATCACCATAACCACCCACTCTTCGTCTCTGATAGATCAACAGATTGAAACCAAGCGTCCACCATGCCAATTAACGGCGTCAGCAATAACGGTAATTTAGCGGGGCTGAGTAACCCGGCGGGCGGCGCTCGCTCGGTTCGCATGGCTTTGTCTGATCTTGCCGGTGGTCGCAGTGGTGTCGTAATTGCAGATTCACCTAGCAACGTACTTGCTGCGCTGGGTGACCTACAAGCGTACAGCGATCGTGTCGGTAGTCTCACTATTACAGGTGCAGTACCGAATTTAGATATCAGTCTGCGTCAACTCAACGCCAACACCGATATCCTGAGCAAGCTCACCACCGGCGCCAAAGTCACCGTGAGCGGCGTCCTTGCTGCGGCTGCAAACACTGTCGCAAGTAACCCCAAGGTGACCAACTTAGTGGTGTTAGATACAGCAGAGAACATCGCAAAAAATCTCGGGCAGCTACAAAACGCCAGTAACAAACTCAACAGCATCACGCAAATTGGTCAGCCGCAACCGCTGATCTTGAGTGCCTCAAATGTGCAGGCCAACGTATCGGCGTTGAATAAAATTTCTGGCTTCGGTGTCCGCGTGGCAGATACGGGTGCCAATATTTCGAGCAACATCGCAGCACTCAATGCACTCGGTAAACGCCTCGATGTCGTTGGCTTTACGGACAAAAACACGAGCATCTCGCTGACCTCGAGCGCGCTACTGAGCGACCCGACGTTTGCCAGAAAACTGCCTCAAACAGCTAACTTAACCGTCACTGCACCGATTGCAGATATCGCAAAAGTAGTTGCTGATCCACGGGTTAAATCGATCAATGTAGTGGACAGCTTTTACAACATCACCACCAATTTAAATGCGCTTGCAAAGTACCGCAGCAAAGTCACGATGGTGACGCAACAAGAAACCACGCGTAATACCAGCACCGCTAGCGAGGCGGCTTCCTACGCAAACACCTATTTCTCGGCACAGCAAAAAGGCAAATTACCTCCCTTGAATATCAGCATCGCAGATAGCGCGAGCAATATCAAAACCAATATTCGAAACCTCATCCCTCTTGGCAGTAGCTTACGTAGCATTACGCAAACCGACTCGACGCAAAGCATTATTGATTTAGCCGCGACCAACGCCAGTGATTGCGCTGATGTACTCAAAACGATTGTTGGCTTTACGACGTCAATCACTGATACCACAACAGCTATTGGCACCAAACTAGACACCCTGCAAGCGCTAGGGAGTACGCTCAGCAGCATCACGCTTTCAGATCCAGACACCACATTGACATTAAGCGCGCGGCAAGTGGTTCAAGACGCAGCGACGATCAAAAAGATGATTCCCGCCAAAGCGATCGCCATTGCCGATACCGCGACAAATATTGCCAGCAATTTAGATAAGCTGCGTCAGTCAGGAATCACCATCGAAAGCGTCACGGTCAGCGATCCAAGTACTCCGATGACGATCACAGCGCAGCAGTTAGAAGACAACGCTGACACGATTGGGTTAATAGATGCACCGTTATTTAACTTGCGCGAAGTCAGCTACGCAGACTTATCCACCTACCAAAACGATGCACGCGTACAGACCATCGATACAGTGATTAATATCAGCCTCGCCCAGGCGTCTAGCTTAATCTTGGATGATCCTCACAATAAGTTTGATGCAGACTCAACCACTTATCAAATCACCGATGCCCCAAGCACGATCCTGAGCAACCTCGATACCGTACGCACCCATATCGGCAATATCGCGAAGATCGAGGCAACCCCTGCAGGGAGTACTTTTGATTTTTCAGTGAGCACCGCCTTACAGTATGCAGACGTACTGGCAAAAATTCCGACCGCGCAACAACGTATTGTCGATACGGTGGCAAACCTCACGAACAGTCAAACCGCATTACTCAACTTAGTCAACAAACCAGCCCTCATCGCCAGCGATACCGCCACCAATTTACAGTCCAATTTGCGTCAGCTGCAACCGCTCAACGAGCGCATCACGCGCTTAGAACAAAACACGCAACCTGCAACAAACATGGTATTTTCATTTGCCAGCATCAACGGCAACGAATCGTTACTCTCCAAAATTAATGGATTTACGGTGTCGATCAAAGACACCACGGCAAATCTAAATAACAATTTAGATCGCTTAACAAGCATTGCCAGCGTATTGGATGACAAGCTCACCTTGATCTTGCCAACCAACCAAGTCACTGTGCCGCCAATTACGGCGGCACGTTACGTCGCTACAAGTAAAGCTGAACAGCGTTTAGCCATGCCCATTGCCAATATTGTTGATAGTGGCGCTAATATTTCTCGATACTTGGATCAATTGCAATCTGCACAGACCAAAATTGGCAGTATCACTTTGATGGGGAACGCCAACGTCCTCAGCCTCACACCGCAACAATTACGCGATAACGCTGGCGTACTCAGTAAGATTAGCGGGACGTTTAAACTCGTCATTCAAGATGCGCTGATCTCTGATTTGCCCACGCTCGCTGCAAATAGCCAAGTGTCTGGTATTTCGGTGCGTGACACTGCGAGCAATGTTGCCGCGAGCTTGCAAGCACTGAACGCGTTGGGAAATACGCTCACTGCCATCCGTCCGATCGATAGCGACACTGTCCTGAACTTATCGGCATCACAAGTCACGCAGTTTGGTGGCACGATCGATCTTGCCTCGCGCATTGACGCATCTGGCATTGACGGTTTTCAAGTATCGGTCAAAGATTCCGCAGCTGCGATCACGCAAAACCTAGCTGGCCTGCGCAATCTTGGCGCGCGTTTAGTGAGCTTCGAGGCTATCGGTGGCAGTACCGCCCCCACCAAAATCAAGGCAGATGATGCCCTGTTGTTTACACGCTCGATTGGCTTGGGTATTGCGGTCGAAGACACCGCCGATAGCATCAGCAAAAACTTTGACGCACTCTCGCGCTTGGGCCAAACGTTAGGGCCACGCGTGACGAGCATTATCCAAACGCAACCGGCCGATCTTGTATTAAACGCTCGTCAGCTACAAATGGACTTCAATGCGGCGTTGATTGATCCCACCACGGGTATTCTTTCAAAACTGATCGTCAATAGCGCCAAAGTCACTGACCCCATCACCAAAGTGACCACCCAGTACACCACGCCATATCGCATCGCGCTACAAGACACCAGCGCCAATATTTCACGCTATGTGGATGTCTTGCCTGAAGTTAACGCGCACCTCGCCTCAATCAAACAACTTGGGTTCGCTACCCCGCTCAACATTTCGCGCGAACAGGCCAAAGCCGCAGAACCTGCATTGTCTAAAATTATTTCGGCTTACAGCGTACAATCGCCCTATATTCCAGCAACCTATTAACGGGTTGTAGCGAGCACTGATGCGATTCTTTTTTCTCGTTGCTTTTCTATTGATGATTTCTACGCCGCCACCTGTGCTGGCGGTAGATAAGTCCGCCATTGACATTACTTGCCGCGACAAAGGTGATTCTGTCCAACGCGACAACTGCTGCGAGCAACAAAAAGCCTTAGGGCAGCGCTCGCATTGTATCGGTGCGATCCGCGGACGCTTAACCTATTGCGATCAGATTCACGAGACCGACGCGCGGCTTCTGTGTTTTGCGCGGGTAACACACAAAGATAACTATTGCCCGCGCATTAAAAAACCAGAGATGCGCGCTGAGTGCGAAGGTTTTTTTAAGACGCCATAGCCTGCGTGGCGGTTACGGTGCAGCTTATTTGATCGACAGCGACTGCGTCCAAAATTTTAGTTGGTAGTACGCGCGTCCCAAGGTTTCGCGGATTGCGGTATCGGTTTGGCTCAATGCATTTGGATGAGGGAAGAAATCCATTAAGGTCACCGATCGAGCATTGACCTTAAAGTCGACCGGATACGGATGCACTTCTAGCCCTGCGTTCTCAAAGATTTTTTTTGCACGTTGCATATGAAATGCAGACGTCACCAACAGCACTTTAGGTTGTGTTTGCGATAGAAGTTGTTTGACCGCTTGCGCTTCTTGCTCGGTATTTTGTACCTCAGCGGTGATACGAATATTTTTTTCTGCAATTCCAATCTGTTGCGCCCAACGCTTTAAGACCACGCCTTCGGGTTGCGCATTGGCTAACCAAGGGAACACCCCGCCAGTAAAAATCAGTTCGGGGGCGCGCCCCGCTTGCATCAACTCAATGCCGCCAAAAAATCGATCGGCATCTCCCCACTCAGAAATCACTCCCTCTGCAGTTTGCACTGTTGTGAGCACGCCACTGAGCACCACCACCGCATCAGCGACGGGTGCTTGAGCGGCTGCGCTGCGAACCTGCCCAGCTTCGACCAACCCAAACAAGCGATCAGCAACCAAGGGCAAACTGGCCACATACAAACCTAACAGCGCGAGCCACATGTATCGCCGACGTTTTTTTATGACGCCATACAATCCCAACAGTAGGACCAGCACTAATGGTGACACCAGCAAAGGGAGTAGCTTGTGCAAATAAATCATCTGTGGCCTAAGGGTCGACGGCTTCACAGCAACTCGCTGCGCCGTTACACTGTAAACCATTCATTGTACGCATCCCTCGGAGACGATCCATGTTCTGTGCTCAATGCGGCGCCCAAAATTTATCCGAAGCAAAGTTTTGCGTTGGTTGTGGTCAACCGGTTGGCATTGCAGCGACTCCAGTGGCCGCAGCGACTCCAGTGGCCGCATCCACTCCAAATGCGACAACCGCGCAAACCAGCAGTAACGAGTCGTCGCCAACGACTCTTAATTACGCAGGGTTTTGGATTCGCGTCGTTGCAGCGCTGATTGATTTTGTACCGTATGTCGTCGTGATGGGTGTGTTGGCTGTGCCGTATTTTCTTGTGGTGGC
>CAWUMP010000120.1:0-7471 GCA_963923385.1 uncultured bacterium
TGCTGTTGCCGCCGTGCCTGAATCGCCGCAAGCCATACTCGCGCCCACCTTGGGCGGTGATGCGTCGCTCGCTGCGGCAGTTGATCGTTTGCGTTCGCGGGGTGAGATCGTGATTGAAGAATTGCCTGGTCACGAAAAGCACCGCGCTGAGTTGGGATGTCGTTTGCGACTCACTAAAGTGAATGGTCGTTGGCAAGTGAAGCCTTGGCCAGCATCTGTGTCTAAGAGAAAGAAAACATCATGAGCACCAAGCAAAATTCTGCCCGTAACGTTGTGGTGATTGGTACCCAATGGGGCGATGAAGGTAAAGGAAAAATCGTCGATTGGTTAACTGATCATTCGCAAGGCGTCGTGCGTTTTCAGGGCGGACATAACGCCGGTCACACGTTGGTCGTCAATGGAAAGAAAACCATTCTGCGTTTAATCCCCTCGGGCATTTTGCGTGGCAATGTCACCTGCTATATCGGCAATGGTGTGGTGCTATCGCCTGAAGCCTTGCTGCAAGAAATGGGCGAACTGCAAGCCGCAGGAGTTGAAGTGGCTGCGCGTTTACGTATTTCAGAGGCTTGTCCGTTGATCTTGCCGTATCACCAAGCAGTCGATCATGCACGTGAGGCCGCGAAAGGTGCTGGCAAGATTGGCACCACCGGTCGTGGCATTGGTCCCACCTATGAAGACAAAGTGGCCCGCCGTGCGATTCGTTTGCAGGACCTGTTTAAGCCGGTGCGTTTCGCGCAAAAGCTCGAAGAAATTTTGGACTTCCATAATTTTGTGCTCGAGCAGTACTACCACGTGCCAGCCGTTGACTTTCAAAAAACATTAGATGAAGCGCTGGCTTTAGCACCGAAGCTCGAACCCTTGGTTGCCGATGTGCCGCGTGCGCTATACGAAGCCAACCGTGATGGACACAACTTATTATTTGAAGGCGCGCAGGGCACGCTCTTGGACATCGATCACGGCACCTATCCGTATGTGACTTCATCCAATTGCGTCGCGGGTGCCGCAGCGGCAGGTGCTGGCGTGGGTCCTGGACAGTTGCATTACGTGTTGGGCATCACCAAGGCGTACACCACACGCGTGGGAAGTGGTCCGTTCCCGACGGAGCTCACAGATGATGTTGGTAAGCACTTGGCAACCAAAGGACATGAGTTTGGATCTGTCACCGGTCGGCCTCGTCGATGTGGTTGGTTTGATGCGGCAGCACTCAAGCGTTCGATTCAAATCAATGGCGTGTCGGGGCTGTGCATTACCAAACTCGATGTCCTCGATGGTGTCGAGTCGGTGAAGATTTGCGTCGGCTACGATCTCGCGGGTAAGTTCTCGGATATCTTGCCTGTGGGAGCTGAAGAGCTCGCGCTGTGTGTGCCACGTTACGAAGAAATGGCCGGATGGAAAGAAAGCACGGTTGGGGTGAAGACGCATGCTGCATTACCCAAAGCGGCGCGTGATTATCTGTCGCGCATTGCTGAAATCACAGGCGTGCCGATTGATCTAATCTCGACTGGCCCAGATCGCGAAGAGACCATCGTGCAACGCCATCCTTACGCAGCGTAGCGCGCAGCACGTCATTTGATTGTGCTGGGTGTTGACCTTAAGTGAATACACAGCGAGGCCCAGCGAGTTGGGCCGCTGTTTCGTCGAAGAGATTGCACCCAGAGTACAATGCGTAAATACAATGGGCCACATCCGGTTGGATGCAGCCCATTGATTTCTTCTTTAACCCAGTGCGTTTGCTTGTTGCGCTGGTGCCGAGGAAGGGACTCGAACCCCCACAGTGTTGCCACCGCTAGGACCTGAACCTAGTGCGTCTACCAATTCCGCCACCTCGGCTGGGGGAACTTAGGATTTTAGAGGCTCAATTTGCCTGTGTCAAAGAAACGAACGAGTACAAAAAAAATTCGCGACCCGAAGTCCACGCGTCAGCAAGGACAACGTGCGCCAGTCGGCGCGATAAAAAAGAAGCCAACAGCCGCGCGACGACACGCCACGGTTAGCGTGAAGCCAAGTCGTCATGATGCTGATGCGTATGCAGAAGAAATCTTAACGGCTTTAAGCGCAGCCGACGCACCGCTCACCCAAGAAGAGCTTGCAGATCATCTTGGGCTCAAGCGACGTGAATACGCTGCGTATCAACGCGCGTTAGAACAACTCGAATCCTCCGCGCAGATTGTGCGCAATCGCGCAGGACGTTTATTGGTTGCGCAAAAACTCGCGCTCGTTGCTGGACGTGTTGAAGGACACGCCGATGGGCATGGGTTTCTCATTCCCGATGTGCCTGGCCCATCGTTGTATGTGCCCCCAGCAGAGATGCGACAGTTGTTGCATGGCGATCGTGTCAGCGCAAAAGTCGCGGGTCGGGACGCACGAGGCAGACCGGTTGCCAACATTGTCGATGTGCTTGAGCGCGGTACACGTCGTGTGGTTGGACGCTTACATGCAGAGCATGGTGTGATGTTTTTAGTGCCTGAAGATAAGCGCATTGCGCACGATATTCTTGTGCCGCCCAATGCAAGCGGCGCGGCCCGACCTGGGCAAGTGGTGACAGTCGAGTTGGTGAGTCAGCCATCAAGACACGCGCAGCCTATTGGCCGCGTAGATGAGGTGTTGGGCGAACACGCTGATCCGGGCATGGAAATCGAAATTGCGTTACGTAAATTTGATTTGCCGTTTGAGTTCTCACGCGAAGCACAGACCCAAGCCAAGGCGTTACCAAACGAAGTACTACGGAGCGATTTTGCTGATCGACGCGATTTACGTGCGCTGCCCTTAGTGACGATTGATGGTGAGAGCGCCAAAGATTTTGATGATGCCGTACACGCGGTGCGCGAAGGCAAAGGTTGGCGACTGTGGGTGGCGATTGCTGATGTGAGTCACTATGTACGGCCGGGTGATGCGCTCGATCAAGGTGCGCTTGAGCGAGGGACCTCGGTGTATTTTCCGCGTCGAGTCATTCCGATGTTGCCTGAAAAATTATCCAATGGCCTGTGCTCTCTTAATCCAGAAGTCGAGCGCCTTGCGATGGTTTGTGAGATGGCCATCAATCACAAGGGCCATGTCGTGCGTTACGAGTTTTATCCGGCGGTGATTTGCTCGCATGCGCGGATGACTTATCACGAAGTGTGGGCGATGCTTTCAACCGGCACGGCATTGCCAGCGCGCCGTACACTATTACCCCACGTGAAAACGCTGTATGCGTTATTTCAGGCCTTGCATCAGGCGCGTGAATTACGTGGTGCAATTGATTTTGACACGGTTGAAACGCGCATGGAGTTTGATGCCGAAGGAAAGATCGCACGGATTGTTCCTGAGCAACGCAATGATGCGCATCGTTTGATTGAAGAGTGCATGCTTGCAGCCAACGTGTGTGCGGGTGATTTCCTATTACAAAATAAACAGCCCGCCCTATTTCGTGTGCATGATGTTCCAGCTGCAGAAAAAGTCGAAGCGCTGCGTGGGTTTTTAGCCGAATTGGGTCTGAATTTATCGGGTGGCGTGCAACCACGACCCAAAGATTATGCTGAATTGATTAAAAAAATTCGGTCTCGCCCTGACTTTGCATTGCTGCAAACCACCTTGCTGCGCTCATTACGTCAAGCGGTTTACAGTCCAGAAAATGCGGGCCATTTTGGTTTGGCGTTTGAGGCATACGTACATTTCACTTCGCCGATCCGTCGTTATCCAGATTTGCTCGTGCATCGTGCGATAAAGGCGGTGCTGCTTGGGACACGCTATCAGCCGAACGATTGGGCCGAACTTGGTCGGCATTGTTCTGAAACCGAGCGACGCGCTGACGAGGCCAGTCGTGATGTTGAAAATTGGCTCAAGTGCTTTTACATGCAAGATCACGTGGGTGAAGTGTTCAACGGACACATCACCGGAGTGACTAGCTTTGGCGTGTTTGTGACGCTCGATGATTATTATGTTGATGGCTTAGTGCATATTTCTGAACTCGGGCGCGATTACTTCCAATTTGATGCAGCCCGCCATGTGTTACTGGGTGAGCGCACGGGCAAGCGATTTCGGTTGGCAGACCAACTGCGCGTGAAGTTGGTGCGAGTTGATTTGGATACACGCAAAATTGATCTTGTGCCGGTGACTGAATGAAGAATTTGCGAACGGTATTTGGGTTTCATGCGTTGACCGTCTTGTTGCGCCAGCGTCCTCAATCGGTGGCAGAGCTCTACGCGGACGCGGCGCGAGATGATGTGCGGATGCGAAGTTTGCTCACACTCGCAGCAGAAAAAGGCGTGCGTGTCATGCTTGCTGATGCGCGTCGCTTGCATGGATTGGCTGGCTCTGAGCGTCATCAAGGTGTGGTGGCACGCGTTGAAGAAGCGCCGCGTAGTACGAGCCTGGATGACACGCTCGACTTAGTTCAAGGCCCACCCTTGGTGTTGGTGCTCGATGGCATTCAAGACCCGCATAACTTAGGTGCTTGTTTGCGTGTGGCCGATGCTGCAGGTGTGCATGCGGTGGTTGCGCCAAAAGATCGCGCGGTAGGTATTTCGGCGACGGTCTCTAAAGTAGCGAGTGGTGCTGCGGAGTCGGTACCGTATTTTCAAGTGACAAATTTAGCGCGCACCTTACGTGAACTCAAAGAGCGCGGTTTGTGGATTGTGGGTACCGATGATGCAGGCACGCAGTCTTTGTACGCTGCGCAACTACCTGATGCGTTGGTGTGGGTGCTGGGCGCAGAGGGTGAAGGGATGCGTCGTTTAACACGCGAGCATTGCGACTTTTTAGTGCGTATTCCGATGCAAGGTTGCGTGGAGAGTTTGAATGTCTCGGTGGCCACCGGTATTGTCTTGTTTGAATCCGTGCGCCGTCGTACGCAAGTGAAGTAACCCTCTGTGAAGGAAACCACCGAATGAAGATCGCAATTCTGGATGACTATCAAGATGCTTGCCGCACCCTGAACGCGTGGCAGCATCTAGCAGGGCACGACGTCACAGTCTTTCGCGACACGCTCGAAGACATAGATGCCTTGGTGAAGCGCTTGGCGCCGTTTGAAGGCATTGTGTTGATTCGCGAGCGTACGCGTTTTCCGGCTGCTTTACTTGATCAGTTACCGAATTTACGTGTGCTTAGCCAAACTGGAAAAGCTGGTCCGCACATCGATGTCGCTGCATGTACACGTTTAGGCATTGCTGTGGTCGAGGGGTCGGGTTCACCGTATGCCACAGCAGAACTGACATGGGCTTTGGTGCTTGCCGCCATGCGCCGTATTCCACAAGAAGTAGCGAATCTGAAACAAGGCGGTTGGCAACAAACGCTGGGTACCGGCTTGCGCGGACGTACCCTGGGTATTTTTGGCTTTGGAAAGATTGGTAGTGTCGTGGCAGGTTATGGCAAGGCCTTTGGAATGAACGTGTTGGCTTGGGGACGCGCCGGAAGTTTGGAACGTGCAGCGCAAGCCGGCGTGACGTGTGTGCAATCCAGCACCGAGTTATTTTCTCGTAGTGATGTGCTCAGCGTGCATTTGCGTTTGGCGCCCGAGACAAGAGGCATCATTCAAGCGAGCGACTTGGCATTGATGAAACCCACCGGGGTGTTCGTCAACACCAGTCGTGCCGAACTCATCGCGCCGGGTGTTCTTGCGCAAGCCCTGCAGGCCGGGCGTCCCGGATTTGCCGCCGTGGATGTGTATGAAGAAGAGCCGGTCCGAGCGGCGAATCATCCCTTATTGGCTTTAGGGAATGTGATCTGCACCCCGCATTTGGGCTATGTTGAGCGCGACGGATATGAGCTGTATTTTGGTGCGGCCTTTGAGAATATCGCTGCGTTTGCCGCCGGACAGCCCAAACAACTGGCCAATCCAACGTACACAGAGCACCGTCGATAGCGCACCCCGGGTCAGGCGAGGCCCAGGCCGAGTCTCGCCTGAGCGCCCAGTCCCTGGTTGGGTAAATCCTGCGTCTAAAGGAAAATATCCGCTATAATCATGGGCTTCACATTTGGCGCCTCGGCGCCTCTTGCTCGATCCGTGTCGCGCATGTCACGGCGGGCCTTAGACCAAAAGGAGTACGCATGCGGCATTACGAAGTGGTATTTATCGTCCATCCGGACCAAAGTGAGCAGGTCCCTGCCATGGTTGAGCGCTACAAAACGCTCGTGACTGGACTAGGTGGCCATATTCATCGACTCGAAGACTGGGGTCGTCGCCAACTGACTTTCCCGATCGCCAAGATGCATAAAGCGCACTATGTGCTCATGAACATTGAGTGCAATCGCGAAACCTTGGTGGAACTCGAGCACGCCTTTAAATTTAATGATGCCGTGTTGCGCCATCTGGTTGTGAAGATGGACAAAGCGCACACGACGCCTTCGCCAATGATGAAAGAGGAAAAATCCAAGTCCTTGATGGGCGAGGGTAAAGCTGACGCATCAATGGTTGAAGCGGAAGCCTGAGTCATACGCCGCTAGCACGTGTTGCAGACGGTCTGCGTGTTGATCGGATCGTGAATCGCGTTGCGTTGCAGGGAACCTTGGCCGAACTTGGGGCGTTGCGTTACACCCCAGCAGGTATCCCTGCAATCGATTTACGAATTCAGCACGCATCCGAACAGCCTGAGGCAGGTGGTTTGCGTCAGGTGAACGTTGAGTTGTCCGCAGTGGCATTTGGAACACTGGCAAATCAGCTTTCTGCTTCACGGCTCGGTTGTACGCTCAGCGTCATCGGATTTCTGGCAGCAAAAAGTCAGCGCAGCACCAAGATCGTGCTGCATTTAACGAACATCGAATTTGTAGAAGGAGTTTGAAATGGCATTCGGAAGAGGCAAAGCCAAAGGCAAGGGTAAGGATAAAAAAGACCGCGGACAAAAAGCGCTGTTTCGTCGGCGTAAGTTCTGCCGCTTTACGGCAGAAAAAGCGGAGTGGATTGATTACAAAGATATCGAAGTGCTCAAAGAGTTCGTCAATGAGACCGGTAAGATCATTCCAGCACGTATCACCGGAACAACGGCGGGTTTTCAGCGTCAGCTCACCTCAGCCATTAAGCGCGCGCGTTTTCTCGCGCTTCTTCCTTTCACTGATTTGCACTAAGGAGCCACGCCATGCAAGTAATCCTGATGGAAAAACTGGCCAACCTTGGCAACCTCGGCGATGTTGTGAAGGTGAAAGACGGCTACGCACGTAACTTCCTCATCCCGCAAGGTAAAGCCAAGCGCGCATCGGCTGAAAATCTGAAAGCATTTGAAGTGCGCCGTGCTGAGCTTGAAAAAGTTCAAGCTGAATTGTTGGCACAAGCGCAAGAGCGTGGTGCCAAGCTCGATGGCTTGACGGTGCAAATCAAGCAAAAAGCGGGCGTTGATGGACGCTTATTTGGCTCGGTCACCAATTACGACATCGTCGATGCGCTCAAAGTCCAAGGCTTTGAAGTCGAGCGCTTTAACGTGCGTATGCCGGAAGGCCCGCTCAAGCAAGTCGGTGATTTTTCAATCGCCGTGGCCTTGCATACCGACGTCGTCGTTAA
>CAWUMP010000121.1:0-7466 GCA_963923385.1 uncultured bacterium
ACAAGGAGTATCGTCGGCAGCGTCAGATGTGTATAAGAGACAGCCCTACAAGGGCTCATTGCGTTCGGCAGTTCCAACCGATCCGTTGATTTATCGTTGGTATGAAATCGTCAGCGTATATGGAACAACCATCAAAGAATTAATTCACGAAGAATTTGGCGATGGCATCATGAGCGCGATTGATTTTTCGATGGACATCCAACGGGAGCCCGATCCCAAAGGGGATCGTGTTCACGTAGAACTGTCCGGAAAATTTTTGCCGTATAAAACCTACTGAGCGCAATTACTCCAAACGAATATTCGCGTTCTTGATAACAGTGGCGTAGCGCTCTTGCTCGGCACGCATAAAAGCAGGAAGCTGTTCAAGTGGGATGGGCGCTGGATCTAATCCAGCAGCCAAGAGTTTTTCTTTTAGCGCGTTTTCTTGCAGCGCTTTGTGCATCTCGTTAGACAGTCGCAAGACGATCTCGCGCGGTACGCCAGATGGAGCAGCGTAGCCAATCCACGCACCGATATCTAAGTCTTTCAGATCGGCTGCTTCAGCAAGCGTGGGTACATCGGGCATGCCGCCGGCACGTCGTGCAGTGGTAACCCCAAATGTTTTTAATCGACCTGAGCGCACATGTCCAACCACTGAGGCTACCGTTTCGACCGTGTAACTCACCTGGCCATTGATCACATCGGTCATGGCCGGTGCGCTACCTTTGTACGGAATGTGACGCGCTTTGATTTGTGCCATCGAATTAAATAATTCGGCAACTAAGTGCGCGGTAGCCCCAGTGCCAGACGAGGCGAAGGTGTATTTGTCTGGACTTGCACGTACGACCGCAATAAATTCGCGCGCGTTGTTGGCCGGAAAATTTGGTGCTGCGACTACAGCGTAGGGATTGCGCGTAATTAATCCGATCGCGACCAAATCTTTTAATGGCTCGTAACTGAGTTTTTGCAACGACGGCATGATCGATACGGGCCCACTTGATGCGGCGAGCAACGTGTAACCATCGGCCGGTGCACGCACCGCTATTTCGGTGCCTAAAGCACCGCCAGCGCCAGGTCGGTTATCAATCACAAAAGGTTGGCCAAGCGTTTCTTGTAAACGCTGCGCCAACATGCGCGCCGCGATATCGGTGGCTTGTCCGGGTGGCCAAGGCACGATGATGCGCACCGGTCGATTCGGATACGTTTGTGCAATAAGCAATGTGCTAAACGCCAAACCAAAAATCAAACTCAATATGCGTGACATCGGGTCTCCTCTCGATTCGACTGGTGCGTGTTTGAACAGCACGCGTTTTCAAGCGCATGCTAGCAGAGCCTACTTGCGATTGGCGAAACGCTCCAACAGACGATCGCACTGCGCGTTAAGATCCTGCCTTCTTCAACGCACTAGGACCCCCGACCATGAACGGCGCTGAAAGTCTTGTCCGCACCCTGCTAGCCAGTGAAATTGATACTTGCTTTGCAAACCCAGGCACCTCGGAAATGCATTTTGTTGCGGCGCTCGATAAAGTGCCTGGCATGCGTTGTGTGCTGGGGATGGCAGAGATTGTGGTCAGTGGTTGTGCGGATGGTTATGCGCGGATGGCTCGCAAACCCGCAGCAACTTTATTGCACTGCGGACCAGGCTTAGGCAACGCGATAGCGAATATTCATAACGCGCGTCGTGCGTGGTCACCGATGGTGAATATTGTTGGCGATCACGCCACCTATCATCGTGGCTTTGATGCACCACTCACTGCCGACACAGAGGGCTTAGCGCGTGCCGTGTCTCATTGGGTGCGTGTCAGCGCCAATGCACAAAGTGTCGGTGCAGACGGTGCTGCCGCTGTGCAAGCTGCGCGCAGCGGACCAGGACAAATCGCCACGTTGATTTTGCCGGCTGATACCGCTTGGGGTGAGGGTGGCGTGGTGGGTGCGCGTTTAACACCTGAAAAACGCGGTGAGGTTGCGCCAGAAACCTTGCGCAATGTGGCGCAAGTGCTTCGCTCAGGCCAACCCACCATGATCATTCTTGCAGGCGATGCGTTGTTAGAGCGTGGACTGGCTGCCGCTTGGCGCGTGGCCACAGCAACGGGTGCAAAGTTACGCACCCCGATGCAAGTCTCGCGCATGGCGCGTGGTCGTGGTCGTCCACCAGTGGATCGTGTGCCCTATGCCATCGACAACGCACTCAAGGCATTTGAAGGTATTCAACACGTCATCTTGGTTGGTGCAAAAGCACCCATGGCATTTTTTGCGTATCCAGGTCGACCCAGTTTGTTAGCCGCAGCTGCTTCACAAACGCATGTACTTGCACGTCCAGAACAAGATGGCGTGCATGCGTTGGAATGGCTGGCCGATGAATTAGGTGCAGCAAAGAGCCTGCAGTTAGTTGAGAACGCAGCCAAGCCTGAAATCGTTAAAGGGAAGTTTGAACCTGAAGCCTTTGCGCGAACCTTTGCAGCGATCTTGCCCGAAAACTGTATCGTGCAAGAAGACGCAGTCACTTCGGGACGTGCACTGTTTGCCCCGACATTTCAAGCCGCACCGAATGACTGGCTACAAAACACGGGTGGGGCGATTGGTCACGGCTTTGGTTGTGCAACGGGCGCTGCGATTGCGAGCCCAGATCGCAAAGTGATTTGTTTGCAAGCCGATGGTGCAGGGATGTATTCCTTGCAAGCGTTATGGACGCAAGCTCGCGAAAAACTCGATGTCGTGAATGTGGTGTTTGCCAACCGTGTCTACAAAATTCTGCACGGTGAATTGATTTCGGTTGGCGCAAAACCAGGACCGGCATCGAACGAAATTTTTGACCTGGCGCGGCCAGCACTGGATTGGCAACAGCTCGCTGCCGGCATGGGCATGGAATCGACGCGCGTCGATACTCTCGAAGGCTTTGCTGATGCGTTTCAGGCCGCGTGCAAACGTCGCGGCCCGTTTTTAATCGAGTTTGTGATCGCTTAACGCACTACGGATGTTGATGGGGTGCTTGCACCCCTGCAGCAATCGCAGCGCCAGACGGTGGCGTTGGTGCAGTCGGTTTGGCACGTCGTGCATCAATCCACTGCTGCAGACGCTCGAAGTACAGATAAATCACGGGTGTGATGTAAAGCGTTAACAGTTGCGACAGAATCAATCCGCCCACTACCGCTAAACCCAAGGGCATCCGCGCACCACCACCGGCACCGATACCCATGGCGATTGGCACTGCACCCATGAGTGCGGCCATCGTGGTCATCATGATCGGACGAAAACGCACAATGCCCGATTCGAAAATCGCTTCAGCCGGTGATTTACCTTCATTGCGTTGTGCTTCGATGGCAAAGTCAATCATCATGATGGCGTTTTTCTTGACGATACCCACGAGCATGATGATGCCCACAAACGCGTAAATATTGAGCTCAAAACCAAACGCAAGCACGGTGATTAAGGCACCTAATCCGGCCGTTGGTAGACCCGACAAAATGGTGAGCGGATGCACAAAGCTTTCGTACAACACGCCTAACACCAAATAAATCACCAATACCGATAGCACTAACAAGATACCCATGCCTTGCAGCGATTTTTCAAACGCTTGAGCGGTACCTTGGAACGTGGTGTTGAGAGTGGATGGTGCTTGCAGTTCAACCATACCAGCACGCACTTGTGTGATGGCTTCCGACAACGACACGCCAGGCCGCACATCAAAGGCAAACGTGACTGACGGTAATTGGCCCAAATGCGCCACCGATAAAGGCCCGACGCCGTAGGTAAATTTTGCCAAACTACTTAGCGGTACCAATGCACCTGTGTTAGAGCGTACATACAACATCGACAACGCTTGCGGATCGGTTTGAAAGCGTGGATCGAGTTCAAGGATGACCCAATATTGATTCGTCGCTGTGTAGATCGTTGAGACTTGTGAAGACCCATACGCATTGTTGAGTGCCATCTCAATTTGTTGTGGCGAGACGCTCATCGATGCGGCTTTTTCACGATCAATATCCACCGTGACTTGAGGGCGAGCGATTTGTAGATCGCTACTCACGTCAATCAAGCCAGGCAGTGAGCGCAGCTTTTGTTCGATGCGTGGTGCCCACGTGTACAACAATTCGGTGTTACTGCCTTGCACCACATATTGATACGGCGCTTTTGTCAGTTGACCGCCAATGCGAATGGCGGGGACGTTTTGCACAAACGCTTTGATGGAGGTGAGCTTGGCAAGCTTAGGACGCAGATCGCGCACAATTTCATCCGCGTTTTTACGTTTGCCAAACGGCTTGAGTGTGACGGTGATCCGGCCACTATTCATGGCTGGATTAAAGTTGCTCGAACCCACAAACGACATTAAGGCTTCGACGTTCGGGTCTTGACGCACAATCTCGGCCACCTGCGCTTGTAAGGCCACCATGCCCTCAAACGAAATGTCTTGCGGTGCTTCGGTAAACACAAACAACTGACCAGAATCTTCGCTCGGTAAAAAGCCTTTTGGCGCGCGCTGAAAGAGCACGCTCGTGCCAACGACAATCGCGATAAACGCGATTAAGGTGATGCGTTGGTGATTGAGCACCACGCGTAAAGATGCGGCATATGCATCGCGCGTTTTATCGAAGGCACGCTCAAACCACATATACAGTTTGCCGTGCACGGCATGGTGATCATGCATCTTCAAGATGCGGCTACACATCATCGGCGTGAGCGTGAGCGACACAAAGCCAGAGATCAGCACCGACACGATAATCACCACAGCAAACTCGTGCAGCAAGCGGCCAAGAATCCCGCCCATAAATAGCACCGGGATAAACACGGCGGCCAATGAAATCGTCATCGACACAATGGTGAAGGCAATTTCTTTCGAGCCATCGAGGGTGGCTTGCATCACGGTTTTGCCCATCTCAAGATGTCGACTCACGTTTTCGAGCATCACGATGGCATCGTCCACCACAAAGCCTACACACAGCGTGAGCGCAAGGAGCGAAATATTGTCGATGCTGTAACCGAACATATACATGAACGCAAACGTACCGATAATCGACATCGGTAAGGCCACGCTCGGAATAATCGTGGCTGGCACATTGCGTAAGAAAATAAAAATCACCATGATCACTAGCGCCAAAGCCAGCGCTAAAGTGAATTCAACTTCTTCTACAGATGCGCGAATCGTCACCGAACGATCAAACAACACGTTGATATCGATCCCCGGCGGTACCTCTGCACGAAACGTGGGTAAGAGCTTTTTAATCGACTCCACCACCTCGATGGTGTTTACGCCCGGTTGACGTTGAATAGCGAGCACGATGCCGCGTTTATCTTTAAACCATGCAGCCACTTTGTCGGTTTGGACGCTATCAATCACGCGGCCAACTTCACCTAACCGAACCGGTGAACCGTTGCGATAAGCCACGATAATTGGACGATACGCCGCGGCGTCATACAACTGGCCGGTGGCTTGCACAGCAAACATACGGTCTTTTCCATACAGCGTGCCGGTGGGCAAATTCACGTTGGCATTGGCGACGGCTTGCTGGACTTCATTAATGCCGACACCGCGCGCAGCCAAGGTGCTTGGATCGACTTGCACGCGCACGGCATATTTTTGTTGGCCAAAGATTTGTACTTGCGCCACACCGCTAATGGTGGAGATGCGTTGTGCTAGATAGGTTTCGGCGTACTCATTGACTGCAGAGAGTGGCAAAACGTCGGAGGTGAGCGCCAGGTAGTACACCGGAAAATCTGCTGGATTGACTTTACGAAACGATGGCGGCGTTGACATCGTCGGGGGTAACTGACGCGCCGCGGCGGCGATGGCGGAGTTCACATCTTGTGCCGCTGCATCGATACTGCGATCGAGTGCAAATTGAATGGTAATTGCGGTAGTGCCTTGACCCGAGGTGGAGGTCATGGAATCAATACCCGCAATGGTTGAGAACTGTTTTTCAAGCGGTGTTGCCACCGCAGAAGCCATGGTTTCTGGGCTGGCACCGGGCAGTTCAGCGGTGACTTGAATGGTTGGAAAATCTACGTTCGGTAACGTGCTCACCGGTAACAAACGATACGCAGCGATACCAAAAATTAAAATGCCAGCCATGACCAACACGGTCATGACAGGACGACGGATAAACGGTTCGGATAGATTCATGAGCCGGCTCCTGCAGCGGGTGCGATGATCACTTTTGCACCAGGCGACACACGTAAAGCGCCGCGTACCACCACTTGTTCGTCTTTCGCTAAGCCTTCAGAGAGCACCGCTTCATCACCTTCGGTCCAAGCCACCACGACCTTACGCATTTCAGCACTCATATCGGCTTTCACCACATACACATACTGACCTTGTGGCCCTGTTTGTAAGGCGCGCGATGGAACCACGATCGCGCCGGCACGTTCATAAAGCCGTAAGCGCGCGCCGACAAATTGACCTGGCCACAGCGCGGTGTCTTTGTTGTCAAAACGTGCACGCATACGAATCGTGCCGGTATTGGCATCGACGGCGTTATCAATAAACACCAGTGCACCAGTAGCTAGTTTTTTTAATGACTGAGAATTGACGGCGTCCACTTGTAGACTGCCTTTATTCATATAGCCGCGAATCTCACCTAACTGTTGTTCTGGAACAGCAAAGCTCACATAGATCGGACGCACTTCGTTAATGACGACGAGCAATGCGTTGACATCGTTGGCCTTCACCAAGTTACCTACTTGCAAAAGAATTTTGCCTACATAGCCATCGATCGGTGCGGTGACGCTGCAGTATTCAACGTTGAGTCGAGCGTTTTCAACCGCAGCACGACTGGCGAGCGCAGTGGCTTCAGCGGTTTCTGCATTGGTGCGAATTTGTGCGTACGCTTCTTTAGACACAAAGTTCTTCTCAAGCAGCTCGAGATAACGACGCTCTTGCGAACGCGCTTGATCGCGCGCTGCGGCATCGCGAAGCGCCGTGGCTTCGGCTTGTTTCAGCGTCGCTTCATAGGGACGTGAATCAATCCGAAACAGCACCGCGCCTTTACGCACCGGATCGCCTTCTTTGAAATTCACCGCCATGATTTGTCCATCGACGCGCGCTTTCAACGACACCGTGGCATGTGGTTCAACATTACCAATCGCACTGACGACCACTGGCACCGTGCGTTCTTCGGCGTTGGCCACGCTCACCGTTACAGGCCCTGAGGGACCCTTGCCACTTTTTCCAGACGCAGCGCCGCCTTTATCCGTTGATGTTGCTGCGGATTTGTTATGAAAGAAAAAAACATAAACACCGCTGGCGATTAATACGATCAGCAATAAGGCAATCAAGATGGCACGTTTAGACAATTGGGGCATGGTCGAGCGAGAACCTAAAAGAGGGGGGCAGTTGATGCGACGCAAACCGCTAACTTACCTGAGATTAAGCCGTCCTGCGAGAGCGATGGCGACCTAAATGACGTAGGCCCCCATTCACTAAATTAGGGCACCCAACGCGGTCACCAAATAGGAACGGTTTCTGAGTCGAAGAGCTCGACGAGCGTTTCACG
>CAWUMP010000122.1:0-7448 GCA_963923385.1 uncultured bacterium
TGTTGATTCTCAATGCGCAAATGAACGCCCCGGCGCTGCGACCGGATTAGTGCGCTGCGGTGGTGGTCACGCGTCACGCGACGCGTTGCATCCTTGCGCGTGCACGTGAAACAAGCCCATCAGAACGCCCACGCTTTCTATAATGACCTTGAGACGCGTGATGCTGCGCAACGTGTTGGTGAAAGATTCTGCACCCACGATTTGATCGACTGTTTTTTCGAGGAGGTTGCATGTCAAACACATTGCATGAGAGCGCCATCGTTATCGATGGATTGATTATTTCGAAGTTCGAGCGTTCAGTGTTTGAAGACATGCGCAAAGGTGGGCTAACGGCGGCGAACTGCACGTGCTCGATTTGGGAAAATTTTCGCGATAGCATGAATAATTTGGTGCGTTGGAAGCAGCACTTTCGCGATCATGCTGATCTGATCACGCAGGTCTACACCACTGCTGATATTCATCGCGCAAAAAAAGAAGGCAAAACCGGCATCATCCTCGGGTGGCAAAATCTCACGGGCATTGAAGATCAACTCGGATTTTTATCGGTCTTCAAACAGCTCGGTGTGGGTGTGATGCAAATTGCGTACAACACACAAAATTTGGTTGGATCTGGCTGCTACGAAAAAAACGATAGCGGTTTATCCGAGTTTGGTCATGAAGTGATCGCCGAAATGAATCGTGTAGGCATCTTGTGTGATCTCTCGCACGTGGGTGCGCGCACTAGCGAGGATGTCATTCGTGCTTCCAAAAAACCGGTGGCGTACACGCATTGCTTGCCGGCCGGGTTAAAAGCGCATCCGCGCAATAAAAGTGACGCGCAGTTGAAGTTCATTGCGGAGCACGGTGGATTTGTGGGTGTGACGATGTTTCCGCCGTTTTTAAAACGTGGTCCGCAATCGACGGTGGATGATTACGTCGAGGCGATTGAGTACGTGATCAATTTGGTCGGTGAAGATCAGGTGGGTATTGGCACCGATTTCACCCAAGGCTACGACCGTGAGTTTTTTGATTGGATTACGCATGACAAGGGGTATGCGCGCAAGCTCACGGATTTTGGTGAAGTGATCAACCCCGAAGGCTTACGCACGATTGGTGAGTTTCCAAACCTAACGGCTGCGATGCAAAAACACGGCTGGAAAGAAACGCGTATTCGTAAAGTGATCGGCGAAAACTGGGTGCGCGTGCTGAAAGACGTTTGGGGCGCATAAGCCATGGCCAAACCTGCGCTGGATATTCAAGTGGATGCCGTGACTGGTGAATGGCGTGTCGATGGCATGCCCATGATTTTGGTGCCACGCCATTTTTTGGTGAATAACCACGTCGCTGTCGAAGCCGCAGTGGGTCAAAGCGCGTACGCCAAACATTTACACTCAGCCGGTTACAAGTCGGCTTGGCAGTGGTGTGAAAAAGAAGCCGCGCATCATGGCCTTTCTGGCGTGGCGGTGTTTCATCACTACATGCAACGTTTGTCGCAACGGGGTTGGGCGCAATTTGATGTTGAAGCGATCGATGCACCGGCCGGTACAGCGCGTGTGCGAGCGCGGCATTCGGTATTTGTGTCAGAGGCTGGTCCAAATGCAGGTCGTAAAACCTGTTACATGTTTGAGGGCTGGTTGGTGGGGGCTCTGGAATATGTGCGTCATGCACAGCACCTGAGTGGATCCTTGGTCGCGCAAGAAACAATCTGTGCAGCGGATGGCGGTGTGGATGGGTGCGTGTTTGAAGTCCGACCGTTCAATAAGCCTGCAAATGGAGATGTGCATGCGACAAAATAAATTAGCCGTACGTTTAACGCACTGCATGCCCACGTTGTTTGCGATGGGTTTGATGTTGTTGTGTTTCTCTGCGCTCGCGCAATACCCAGACCGTCCGATCAAAATTTTGGTTTCGTGGCCACCGGGTGGCGTCACCGATACGATTGCGCGTTTGGCCGCTGATCATCTTTCGAAAGCGCTCAAGCAGTCGATGGTGGTTGAAAATCGTGCTGGTGCCAATGGCATTTTAGGTACACAGGCCGCAGCAAAGATGCCTGCAGATGGCTATGGTCTGATGGCCGTGACGGCTGAAACGCACGCCTTAAACCCTGCCGTCTACAAAGGGCTGACCTACGACGTCCTGCGTGATTTTGATCCGATTGCCATGTTGGCGCGGGTGAGCTTTGTGCTCGCGGGGCGCGCAGACCTTGAGGCGAATAACGTGAACGAGCTGATCGCCTTGGCCAAAGCCAAACCTGGCAAGTATTCAGCTGCGAGTTATGGTGTGGGGAGTACATCCCATGTTGGTCTTGCTTCGTTTGAAAAGGCAACGGCCACTGACTTTACGCATGTGCCATTTCAAGGTGTCGTGCCTGCAGTGAATGCCTTGCTTGCAGGTCAAGTGGACGTGGCGTTTGTGAATGCATTTAACGTTGAACAACATCGCAAGGCGGGTAAGGTAAAAATACTTGGTGCTGCGGGTAGTAAACGCATCAATACGATCACCGATGTGCCTACCTTGGCCGAGCAAGGTGTGGTTGGTTCCGAGGCGGGTAATTGGTATGGGCTGGTTGCGCCGCGCGGTATTCCTGAGGCGGTACGTCAACGCATCGATGCAGAGATGAAAATCATGACCGCATCTGCAGCGTTTGCTGAACGCGCCAAAGCCATGGGAGTGGAGATCGAATATCGCAGCGGTGCGCAGTTTGCAGAATTTATGCGTGCCGAAGGGCGACGACTCGGTGAAGTCGTGCGCGATAAAAAAATCGAGTTAAACCAGTGAGGGTGAGATGACTGCAGTGACATCCATTGCGCCAGATGATTGCGTCGACATGAAGCAGATTCGCGCGCAAGTTAATCAACTCGATGCGCAGATCATTGCCTTGTTGGGCGAGCGGCTCAAGTATGTGCACGCTGCGGTGCGCTTTAAGCCCGATGAAGAAAGTATTCGTCGTCCAGACCATTGGAATCATTTTTTTGCTGCGCGTAAAACTTGGGCGCAAGCAGCTGGTTATCCAACAGAGGTGATTGAAGACATGTATCGACGTCTTTATGACTACACGATCGTGACGCAGCTTGATCTGCACGCTAAAAAATCCAAAGGCTAATCCCACGTCATGGAAGCGAAACCATCTTATAAGCTGAGTGCACCAGCAGAGAGTTTTCGTCCCACTCTAATGGGTCGCGATTACGCCATTTCGTGTGGGCATTACCTTGCCGCACTCGCTGCAGCGCGTATTTTGGATCGTGGTGGTAACGCCATCGATGCTGGGGTGGCGGCAGCGATGGCGTTAGCTGTGCTGCAACCGGATATCGTGAGTTTTGCAGGCGTTGCACCAACGCTCATTTACAGCGCGCACAATCGTGAGGTCACGAGTTTGGCTGGATTGGGTCATTGGCCACGCGCAACGTCGCTCGAGCGTTTGCGCGCAGAAGGTGGGCAAGCCATCCCCGAAGGTTTATTAAGAACAGTGGTTCCTGCGGCACCGGCGACGCACATCGAAGCCTTGCGTCGATTCGGTACGATTTCTTTTGCAGAGGCTGCAGCACCTGCTGCAGAACTGGCCACGCAAGGTTTTGGCATGTATCGCATGCTGGCCAATAGTCTTGCCGCGGATGTGGCCAGTTATGCACGTTGGCCATCGAGTGCGGCCGTGTTTTTACCTGGCGGGCGTGCGCCGGAAGTCGGCAGCTTATTTCGTCAGCAAGATTTGGGGCAAACGATCAGCGCCATGATTGCCGCCTCAGAACGCGCTAGTGGTGGTCGTGAGGCCAAACTTCAGGCCGCTGAAGATTATTTTTACCGTGGCCCAGTCGCACAGGCGATCCATGATTTTCATGTGGCCAATGACGGGTTTATGCGTAAAGAAGATTTAGCTGAATTTCGCGTCCCTGTTGAAGGCACGCATTCGATCCAGTTTGGCGAATACGAAGTCCACGCGGGCGGTGCTTGGTGCCAGGGTGTGTTGTTACTGCAGACGCTGGCGAGTTTGCGGCATGTTGACCTTCGTGCGATGAAGCACAACAGTGCTGCGTACTTACATCTGATCGTTGAAGCGCTGAATTTGGCCTTCGCCGATCGCGAGGCATATCTGGGTGATCCTGCTTTTGTCTCGGTACCGGTGGATGGGTTACTCAGTGATGAGTACGCACGCCGTCAATTTCAGCGTATCCAAGCCAACCAAGCGTTTGGCCGGATGCCAGCACCAGGGCGTCCTGTGGGCAGTGAAGGGCTTGACCTAGCGCATATGCAGAAATGGTTACATGGCACAGGGACAGCGCATGCAATTGCACCAGACACGATTTATTGTGGCGTGATCGATAAACACGGCAATGTGTATTCAGGGACGTTGAGCGATAACACCCACGACACGCCCATCATTCCTGGAACGGGGTTGGCGGTGTCTTCGCGAGGTTCGCAGTCGCGCTTACAGGCGGGTCATCCAGCAGAAGTGCAAGCGCTGAAGCGTCCACGTTTAACACCTGCCCCTGCCTTAATCACGCGTGGTGGCGCACCGTACATGGCACTCGGCACGCCAGGTGGGGATGTACAAATGCAGGCGATGCTGCAAGTGTTTTTAAATGTGGTTGCGTTTGATATGCCAGTGCAACGCGCGATTGAAGCCTCGCGTGTCTGGAGTGCAAATTTCCCGAATTCGTTTGCTCCACATGATTACGTGCCAGGACGTTTGTGCGTAGAAGAGGGCATCGATCCGCGTGTCTCAGCGCAATTAAGTGGCATGGGTCATGTGATTGATCATTGGGCGCGATATCCGGCTGCAGGTGGGGCGGTATGTGCGGTGATGCAATCGCCGCACACTGGTTTGCGGCATGCAGGTGCGGATCCGCGACGCGAGTGCTACGCGCTCACGTGGTAGTTGTACGCGCCGTTGTAATGGAATAATCCCGATTGAATCAACGCATTGATTGACGCGAGGTGTGGATTGATGAGGCGGGTGGATTGACCAGCGCCCCAACGTCGGGGCGTTCTGGTCAATTGGCATGCCGCGTTTGTGACGTACTTATTTCTTCACAAAACTACAGCTACTTTTCGCGATCGGCATAAATGCTTGTTCGCCAGGAATCGTGGCTTTGAGTTTGTAGTAATCCCACGGATATTTTGATTCGGAGGGTTTCTTGACTTCAAACAAATACATATCGCGAATCAGACGACCATCTTCGCGGATACGGCCATTTTTAACGAAGAAGTCGTTGATGGGGGTGGATTTCATTTTGGCCATCACTGTTGCGGTGTCATCCGTGCCTGCCGCTTGGACTGACTTGAGGTAATGCATCACCGAGGAATAAGTGCCTGCTTGAACCATGTTGGGCATTTTCTTCATTTTTTCAAAAAAGCGACGCGCCCATTTGCGAGAGTCGTCGTTCATGTCCCAGTAATACGACTCGGTCAATAACATGCCTTGCGTCGTCCCCAGCGTGAGACTGTGAATGTCATTAATAAACACTAATAAGCCAGCCAAGCTTTGGTTTTTTGTAATGCCAAATTCATTGGCTGCTTTAATCGCATTGATGGTGTCGCCACCAGCGTTAGCTAAGCCGATGATCTTGGCTTTAGATTGTTGCGCTTGCAATAAGAAGGAAGAAAAATCTGAGGCGTTGAGCGGGTGACGTACAGTACCTAAAATTTTTCCGCCTTCTGCACGCACCACATCACTTGTGTCTTTTTCTAAGGAATGACCAAAGGCGTAATCGGCGGTCAGAAAGAACCACGAATCGCCGCCAGTTTTCAGTACGCCGCGCCCGGTGCCTGCCGCTAACGCATAAGTGTCATAAGCGTAGTGCACGCTGATGGGGGTGCAATTTTCATTGGTCAGACGCGTTGTGCCTGGGCCGTTAAACATAGCGATACGATTTTTTTGTTTGGCCACTTCCAGTGCAGCTAATGCAGTGGCTGAAGCGGCAACATCAGCGAGCATGTCGACTTTTTGCGTATCAAACCATTCGCGTGCTTTTGCCGCGGCAATGTCCGCTTTATTTTGATGGTCTGCAGTCACCACTTCAATCGGTACGCCCAATACCTTGCCACCAAAGTCTTCAACGGCCATTCGTGCAGCTAACGCCGAGCCTTCGCCGGTGATGTCGGCATACAGACTGGACATATCTAAAATTAATCCGATCTTGACCACGCCATCTGAAAATTTAGCGGGCGTCGGCTTGGGTTGGGTGCTGGCCGGCCCTGCTGTGCTGGCCAATGCGGCCGCGATCGCGAGTTGAAGGATGGTTTTTTTCATGATGGGTCTCCTCGGGTTAAACAGCATTGAGTTGTTCTTGTGCCAGTGCACGTAATTTATGTTTTTGAATTTTTGTTGCATTGGTGCCCTCCGTGACCGGAAAGCGATCGATGGTGAATACACGCACAGGTACTTTGTAGCGCGCTAGGTGCTGAGCGACATGGTCGATGATGGCGGTGGCGTTAATGACCGCGGCGTTTTTGGGAATGACAAAAGCCACTGGCCTAAGTGCGCCATTGATCGTGACGCCCACCACCTGACATGCATCGATGTCAGGTAGGGTTTGTATCATTGCTTCGATTTCGGCGGGGCTGACTAAAAAGCCACCCAAGCGCAGCGAATCGCCCATGCGTGTCAGATAGACAAAGCATCCGTCGGCTTGTGTGTAGCCCAAATCCCCCGAACGATACCAGCCATCTTCCGTTGTCGCCGCAGCCGTGGATGCATCATCACCAAAATATTCAAGCATGCGTGAATCGGGTGCAAAAAATTCAAGCTCGCCGCTTTGCTCGTGACCGAGTAATTGCCCTGTCTCGGGGTCGCGTGTTCGTACACGCACTCGAGCAGACACTGGATAACCACCCCCTAACATGCGTTGTGCGAGCGGCGCGTCTTCGCGTTGCCTTGAAAACAGTGCTTGAATTTCGCTGATGCCATATAAGCCCAACACAGTCAGTCCACGCGCTTGTGCGCGTTTGACGATATCGGCTTGTGCTGGATTGAACGCGGCGTAACCAACA
Source organism: uncultured bacterium (assembly GCA_963923385.1). Lineage (GTDB taxonomy): Bacteria > Pseudomonadota > Gammaproteobacteria > Burkholderiales > SG8-39 > SZAS-79. Next base: position 6,967 of record CAWUMP010000122.1, read on the forward strand.
AATGCAACAGTTGGATAGATCGGGGTGCGTGTTGATCGTGCCAACAATTGCGCGATGGCATCATCCGTGGCATTAAAGTGCGTCACTTGATACCGCGTGATGGCTGTATCGGCCTGGGTCGCATCCCACACAGGATGCATGATGCAAGGTCGATGCGCGCTGAGCGCAGCGAGTACGCTGCACAGACCAAACACACCACACAGAGGCGGCGCTAGATAAAGGAGGCTGTGTGCGTGTAATCCAAAACCTTGAGCGACATCACGCGCGTGCGTCAACATACTGCGTTGGGTATGTAGAACAAACTTGGGTGCTTTGGTGGTGCCCGAGGTTGTAAAGATGACGCAGGGGCGATCAGCGCTGCCTTGATCCTCGTGTAGCGGCGCGGACTGTAACAACGTTGGATAGGCATGCACAGGTTTGCCTAACACGTGTGTGGGGACAGATTCACCTTCGGTGTAGGCAATACAACAGCTGAGGGCAGG
>CAWUMP010000123.1:0-7417 GCA_963923385.1 uncultured bacterium
ATATCTTCCTCTTCACGCAAACCGGCTTCTGCTAACGCTTGTTCAGCACTCGATTCACGCACGTAATCAAGCACCGCACTCACCGTGACACGACCAATCAGCTGACCTAAATCATCCACCACCGGCACCGACACCAAGTCATAGCGCTCGAATGCTTGTGCAGCATCTTCGGCACGCTCTTCTGGGGCTAAAGTGAGTGTTTCTGGAATCATCACTTTCGCGACATCAAGTTCTAAATCAGAAACAATCAAGCGCGACAGTGGCAACGTCCCTTTTAGATGTTGCTCGCGATCAACCACAAACAGCTGGTCAGTATGATCAGGCAGTTCATCGAGGCGGCGCAGATAACGTGTCACCGCTTCGAGTGTCACATCTTCGCGCACGGTGACCATATCAAATTCCATCAGCGCGCCAACCGAGCCTTCGTCATACGACATCGCTGCGCGCAGCTGTTCGCGTTCTTCTAATGGCAGCGCGCGGATGACATCTTGAATCACGTCATCAGGCAAGTCTGGCGCGAGGTCAGCTAACTCATCGGCCTCAAGTGTTTCTGCCGCTGCCACCAACTCTTGCGGATCCATGCTCTCGATGAGCGATTCGCGAACCGCATCCGAAACTTCAAGTAGGATTTCACCATCGCGATCAGCCTTGACCAAGTCCCAAACCAGCAAACGCGCTTGCAGCGGTAAGGATTCAAGAATGAACGCGATATCAGCCGGATGCAGTCCCTCTAACTTTGATTGCAGCGCCACCAAATGCTGTTGATGCACCAGCTGTTCGACGAGCGCGTGGCGCGGCATTTCTTGGCGCGCAAGTAGCTCTTGCTCGATCTCTTGTCGATGCAATAAGTCCTGCACTTCGCGCAAGTTATCGCGAAGATCTTCAAGCTCTAATCGGTTAGCAAGTTCGGCCATCGTAGTGACGAGCGCGTGAAAGGCCGTTCGTTAAGGTGCCGGCATTGTAAAGAAAGCGCGCGCGCAGTGAAACCGCTAAAACACTGCGTGCTTGAGGGTCTGAGCGTTTCTACCGATTAGGGAACTGCGGATTGACCCATGCGCTGTAACAACACCCCCGCTTTGCGTTCGATCCACGGCGCGTCGCGATGCTGATCAGCGCGTCGTGGCGCAGGCAAAATCGCGGCCAACCAGGCGGCTTGGTCTGGATTTAACTGCGCGGCACCGATCCCATAGTAGTGCCGCGCCGCGGCTTCGGCACCAAACACCCCGTTACCCCACTCAGCGACATTTAAGTACAACTCCAGTATGCGTCGCTTATCCATCAAGGTTTCGAGCATCCAAGTAATCGCTGCTTCCTGCGCTTTACGTATCCAAGAGCGCTCGCCAGAAAGAAATAAATTTTTAGCTAATTGCTGACTAATCGTAGAGCCGCCGGCGACCACGCGACCCCGTTGTTCATTTTTACGTAGCGCCCGTTGAATACCGTCCCAATCAAAGCCTTCGTGATCGACAAACTTGGCATCTTCAGCAGCGACCACCGCACGTTTTAAGTTGCCTGAAATGCGTTCGTAGCTGACCCATTGCTGTCGCAAGTTGGCTTGGGGTTGCTTGAGACGCAGTTCGGATAAACGCGCTTCCATAAACGCCGTTGAGCGCGGATTGAACTGCGTCCACCACAACACGTGCGCGAAATACCACAGCTGCACGAGTAGCACCGCGCAGACCGCTGCAGCCAACATCCAGCCAACGCTCCGCCACACACGTCTTGCCAATGTCACCGTCATCCGTTTGCGCGCAAGGCAGCCAACACGTCTTGACTTGGCGGACGGATCCCGCGCCAAAGCAAAAATGATTCGGCCGCTTGTTCAACTAACATGCCCAATCCGTCGGCTACACGCTGAACGCCAGCCGCACGCGCCGATTGCAAGAACGGTGTGTGTGCACCGTAGAGCATGTCGTAGGCAAACGCGTGGGTTGCATAAATACCGCGCGGGAGGTTTGGCGTTGCGCCATGTAACCCTGCAGACGTAGCGTTGATGACTACATCAAACGATTCACCCGCGAGCTCGTCAATACCGCAAGCCGTCACATTGCTATACCGCGCAGCCAATGCGTGCGCTTTCTGTTTGCTACGATTGGCAATCACTAAACAAGCTGGATGCGTTTCAAGTAACGGCAACAACACGCCTTGAGCCGCCCCACCGGCACCCAGCAATAACACCCGCTGATGCTGTAACACCACGCCATGATTGGTGATTAAATCTGTCACCAAACCTGCTCCATCGGTGTTATCACCGAGGATGCTTTCCGCATCAAAGCGCAAAGTATTCACTGCTTGCGCTGCTTGCGCCCGTGCGGTGCGTTGATTCGCGTACGCAAAAGCCTCGAGTTTAAATGGCACAGTGACATTCACACCGCGACCACCAGCCGCACGAAAAGCGCTCACCGTGGCTGCAAACTGATCGAGTGGCGCCAGAATACGTTCGTACGACATCGATTGACCGGTGGCTTGCGCAAACGCGGCATGAATTTGCGGCGAGCGTGAGTGTGCGATCGGATGGCCAACCACTGCATAGCGATCTTCAACAATTTTCATCGATCACCTGTCTCAGTCCATAGGCGATCGCCCTGACCAAAAAACCACGTGCGCGTAATCACCAAGAGATCGGTGTCAGCGCGAATATCTGGCGGGAAGGCCCCAAAAGGTGCCGCCATCCGCACAATACGAAAGGCCGCGTCGTCCAAAATTTTTAATCCAGACGAACGATCTAACTCTATCGATTCAATCGTGCCATCGGGTCGTAACGTCACCGTCATGCGTAAGTTGCCATACAAGCGTCCACGCGCTTCGGCAGGATAATTGACGGTACCAATACGTTCGATTTTTGCTCGCCATTCGGCTTCGTATTGCGCGAACCGATACTCCGATGCACGTGCACCAATAAACTGACGGCGCGGACGTTTTTGATACGCCTCGATCCGTTGATCAACTTGCGCTTGCAAACGCATGCTACTCAACGCGGCATCACGCAAATCACGACCTTCTACGTTTGGCGCAAGTGCTTGTTCTGGGGTACTTGTGGTGGCACTTGGTGTTGGCGTACGTGATGCGGCATTGGCTTGCGTGAGTAAACGACGTTGTTCTGCTTCGAGTGCCTGTGCGCGTTGCTTTGCTTGGGCTAGTTGACGCGCTTCGGGTGTGACCGATGGCGCAAGTGCGGGCGCAGTGGTCCGACGGTCTTCGTTTGCGAGTCCACCACCGTCTAGGTTGGCTTGCGCAAGTGTGCTCGCGTCGAGGGGTTTTTCTTGTGTCTTACTGTTGACTAGCACCACATCTAAACGCGAGGATTGACGCACGCGTAATGCATCTGGAAAGCGAAACTGCACGCTCAACACCAATACATGCACAAGCAACGACACCCCCAATCCAAGGCATAGCCTGCGAAAGGTGGGATCGTTACGTGTCGTCATTGAGGTTGTCAGCACATCAGCCATCACGTCGATGCCGGTTGGCGGCGTTACCGCACGAATAACGATAAATCGCTATTGTAGTGGGTCTGGCACCCACACATTGCGCGAGTGCCATGCGTAGACGGAACTAAGTGGGCTCGGCCGCTGCGGGGCTTGGTAAGGTCTCGCGCCACGTGAGCAACACCGTTTTTTCTAAAAGATCGATGGCACCCACCTCTAAAACGACCCGTGCGCCGGAAGATAGCTCGGGCAATGACGCAACGCGCTGAAGCATGGGCAATCCATCCAAGCGAACCAATTGTTCGCGTACGACGGTACCGTGAATTTGTGCAATATGTTCTTGCTGTAACCAGCGCAAACACCAGTACCGCTCCATTTCGCGTTGGTGCTCGTCATAGCGTGCGTATACCACCTCGAACGCACGCATCGCCGCCAACAAGGTGTCGGATTGACGCGTAAACGGCGGTTTGTTTCCATTCAGTGCTGCAATCAGCTGCCATTGATTCACCAAATCGACGTAGCGCCGTAGCGGTGAACTCATCCATGCATAACAACTCACGCCCAAACCTTCATGCATTTCAGCATGCACACTCATTCGAACCTTCCCAGACGTTTGTACGCGATACAGCGCGGCTATATCGCGCTCAGCCAACAATCCGCCCCACGTTGCGTTGGCTAAGATCATCAGCTCCGACACCAATTTATCCAACGGTGCGCCGCGACGTCGTTGCACGATAGATACCTGCTCGTCGTTAATCTCGATGTTGTAATCGAGCACGCCGCTTGCCACGCTGGGTTTGCCGCGCACCGCTTCGCGCGCGAGTGCAAATTTCCAAAGCGTGTTGAGTTCAGTTGCATACTCAAGCGTGATGGGAGCGCCTTCTGGTAACGCAGTATTCAGCACGTCGTAATCGGCGTGTCGCAGATTACGGGCGATACGAATTCGTTCAACACGCGAATGATGACCGCGCACACTAAAATCTTCGGCGGCGATATTGAAATACACCGAGACCACTGGCCGTTCGGTTCCTTCATCAAGCGAATACTGTTGCACGACGCGATCAGGCAACATCGTAATTTTGTTCCCTGGCATATAGACGGTCGATAAGCGTTCGCGCGCAATCGCATCCATTGCCGAACCAGGCAAGATGCCAAGACCGGGTGCGGCGATATGAACGCCAATGCGCCATTCATCTTCGCTCGTACGCCGCACTGAAAATGCATCATCAATTTCTGTCGTGCCCACATCATCGAGCGAATAGGCCAGCGCTTCGGCTAACGGCAATTCAGCCTGCATCGTCGGTAATTCAGTGTTGGTAAACCCTGTGCCTGCTGGAAAGAACTCAAACAGAAATCGATTCAAGTGATAGTCATGACTCGAGGGCAATGCTCCTGCGCGTTCAAACAAACGCGCCACACTCAATGAAGTTTGTTTGCATGCGGCTTCGACTGCTTTGGTTTCGTTTTGATTGCGATCGGGTTTATAAAGCAAGACATCGCGCAGTGGACGCAGTGCCTCAGGAAACTCGCCACGAACCAGCGCGTCTGTCCAGGCGGCAGCGCGTTCGGCTTGTCGGCGTTTTTTTTCTAATCCAGCGAGCGCGGCTTTGAGTGTGTCTTCGGGTGCGGCTTGAAAGCGCCCTTTACCGCGGCGATAAAAATAAATCGGCGCTGCTTGTAAACGACACAAAATTCCTGCTGCTTCGGTCGCGGTGGGCGCACGACCAACATACTCTTGCGCAAATGCCATAAAGCCAAACTCTGCTTTGCCTGCGCATTGCCATAAAAAATCGATATCAAGTTCGCTGGCAAAGGCATGTGCGGCAGCCAATAATTCTGCTGGGCTTGGCGCAGAAAACTCCAGCACCACTTGCGCAATTTTGATTTTGACGCGGCGTCCGTGTGGCGTATCAATTTGATGCGAGGCCGCCGTGCTTGTGTGCACCGTACCTGCTTTGATCTCACCGTCCTCTTCGTAGAGAAGATGCATGGAGCCGCTCGAAAAGCCCGAATGATACGCGCTCAAGCCAACTTCGTGGTGCGATCATCGCTCAAGCTTAGGGCATTCCAGCAAAATGCAGCACGCGCGGAATCATTTCCGCAAAGCATTGCAAGCTATGGTCTCCGCCTTGTCGAACGACTGTGCGTGCGCCGGCGTATTTGGTCAATGCATCGCGATAATCGAGCACTTCATCACCCGTTTCAAGCAGCAATAAATAGCGCTCTGGATCGATGTGCGTTTTTTCAAGTGCACGCAGTTCTTCGAGATGCGTTGCTGTGAGTTCGTATTGCGCGCCGGTGTATAAATTTTGTTGTGGGCCCAAGTATGCGGCCAATCCAATTTGGGGCAATACGGCCGGCTGGATGAGCACAGCACGACATTGGTATTGCTCAGCGCACCACGTGGCATAAAAGCCACCCAGCGAACTACCAATCACGGTGACTTCTTGCCAACCAAACGGTGCAATGATCGCCTCGATTTGCGCAATGGCTTGACTCGGTCGATGCGGCAGCGCCGGACAATGCCACTGCTGCGCTAGTCCACGATCACGCATCACCGCTGCTAACGTTTGCGCTTTGTGAGACGCTGGCGCGCTATTAAACCCATGTAGGTAGAGAATTCGCTTCACGTGTTTCTGTTCGCTGCTTTCGGTTCATGTGGGTTGACATGTTTCGTTGCGTGCCGACCGCTTCATCTGTTTTACGCACAACTTACTTACCGCGTTTGTTTCCCTAAGCGCTCTAGTAATTTGGTATGAATCCCACCAAAGCCGCCATTCGACATCACTAAAACATGATCGCCGTCACGCGCTTCATGCGCAATGGCTTCGATCAGTTGCTCGAGTGCATCAGCGCACACCACGCGATCGCCAAGTGGCTGAAAAACTTCGCGCGCACTCCAGCCAAGATCTTTTCCATACACAAACACCCGGTCAGCCGCCTGAACGCTTTCGGGTAACGCTGCTTTCATGGTGCCCAGCTTCATGGTGTTCGAGCGTGGCTCAAGCACGGCTAAAATTCGCGCGCGACCCACTTGATGACGTAAGCCTTCTAAAGTGGTTTGTATGGCTGTGGGGTGATGCGCAAAATCGTCATACACAGTCACGCCCTGAACCGTACCGCGTCGCTCCATTCTTCGCTTGACGCCAGCAAAATCAGACAACGCCTCTATTGCTTGTTGCGGCGACACTCCGACATGCGCTGCAGCTGCAATCGCTGCTAGCGCGTTCATTTGATTGTGTTCGCCCAATTGTTGCCAACGCAGCATGCCAACGGCGTTGCCTGCATAAAAAACCTGACCGTCGTTTGACTGTGCTTGTGTTTGGATTGACCAACCCGCGGCGTTACCAAAGGTAACCACGCTTGACCAAGTACCGCGTGCTAATACGCGCGCTAGTGCGGCATCACGTGCGTTGACGACTAACTGCCCTGCGCGCGGAACGGTGCGTACCAAGTGATGAAATTGACGCTCGATATCGGCTAGTTGATCAAAGATATCGGCGTGATCAAATTCCAAATTATTGAGAATGGCTGTTTTGGGGCGGTAATGAACAAATTTTGAGCGCTTATCAAAAAATGCCGTGTCGTATTCGTCGGCTTCAATCACAAACAACGGTGACTCACCAGCCCGCGCCGAAACCGAAAAGTTAGCAGGTACTCCACCAATTAAAAACCCTGGCTTTTTACCTGCCGCTTCTAATATCCACGCCAGCATGGAAGTCGTTGTGGTCTTGCCATGGGTTCCGGCCACGGCCATCACCCAGCGTTGACGCAGCAGCGAGTCGGCGAGCCACTGTGGCCCCGAAACGTAATCGTCACCTGCATCGAGAATGGCCTCCATGAGCGGATTGCCACGACTCACGACATTGCCAATCACCCATACGTCCGGCTTTAAGTTGCGCTGGCTAGGATCGAAGCCTTCGATTAATTCGATGCCGAGTGCGCGTAACTGGTCGCTCATCGGCGGGGAGACATTGGCGTCGCAGCCC
>CAWUMP010000124.1:0-7399 GCA_963923385.1 uncultured bacterium
TGCAGGGTGGCGCCGAGCACCGGGGAACGTGCGTTCGGTGAAACATCGATGATGGGACAAAAATCTTTGACCCCTTGTGGGTCGAGCCACTCTGCGTCGATGCCATTGAGCTTGTTGGCTTCAACCCGACGTATGCCTTCGCGGATATCCGACAAGTTATGCGCAAGATTGAGCACACCACGCTGACTAAACATCAAGTTGAGATTCAGCTCTTCTTTGAGCCCTTCCCAAAGTTTGAGTGCGTGTTCGTACAGCGCACCACTTTCGTTCCATAAATAGTTAGAACGAATGATGGTGGTGTTACGACCCGTGTTGCCGCCGCCGATCCAGCCTTTTTCGAGCACGGCGATATTGGTCATGCCGTGATTTTTTGCGAGGTAATACGCGGTGGCTAAGCCATGACCGCCACCGCCAATGATGATCGCGTCATACCGTGCTTTGGGGGTGGCGTCGCGCCAAAACGGGGTCCAGTTGCGGTGACCCGTCGCGGCGTGGCGCAGCAAGCTGAGGAGCGAGAAATTTTGCATTGGCATGGTTGAGAACGATCGTAGTCCTAGGACAGATAATTAACTTTAACTTTTACGACATCTTGTTTAATCTATGCGTCAATCTACAGCGGAGCTGTGTGCATGCCGTTGCCTAAAAGTAAGCGCTTCGCCACGCCAGACGAGGCGCTCGATTCAACCAAAGAGACGCCGCGCTTGCGCGTTGGGTTTGTACTCACGCCGCGCTTTACCTTGACCGCGTTTGCTGGATTTGTCGACGCATTACGCTTGGCCGCGGATGAGGGCGATCGCAGTCGTCCCATCGATTGTGCGTGGGCCATCTTAGGTGACCCAGCGCAACCGATTGTGTCGAGTTGTGGTGCCTCCATGGTGCCGACCCACAGCATGAAATCTCCAGAACGCTATGACTACATCGTGGTGGTGGGCGGCTTGTTACATGGCGGACAAAAATTACTCGCGGGCACTGCAGGTTTTTTGCGCGAGGCTGCGCGCAGCAAAATCAATTTAGTGGGGGTCTGTACGGGCTCGTTTGTGTTGGCGCGCTTGGGCCTACTGCAAGGGTATGTGACCTGTGTGAGTTGGTTTCATCGTCAAGACTTTGAGCGTGAATTTCCGGTGCAACGGGTCGTCAGTAATCGCATGTACGTAGTCGACCGAGATCGACTCACTTGTGCTGGCGGTACCAGCGTTGTGCACTTGGCCGCGCAGTTAATTGAACGCCATTGTGGTCGTGCGCTCGCTAATAAAAGCTTGCGCATTCTGATCGAAGATCAGCCATTACCAGCCAATACCTTACAACCAGAGTCTGTTGTGACGCGTAGTGCAGGCGACAGTGTGGTGCGTCGCGCCATGCTGTTGATTGAAGAGCGTCTGGCGCAAAGCGAGGCACTGGCCGATGTGGCGGATCATCTGGGCATCAGCATGCGACAGTTAGAACGTCGATTTGAAGCGGATGTGGGGATGACACCGCGCGCCTATCGTCAACAATTGCGCCTCGATCGGGCGCGTTGGATGATCGAGCATACCGACTTGTCGGTGACCGCGGTGGGTTTAGAGTGTGGTTTTGGCGACTGCTCGCATTTTTCGAGGGCATTTATGGCGCACTTCGCTCAACCCCCGTCAACGATGCGGCGCCATTCGCGTGCGAACCGTCGCGCGAAAACATAGATTAATCTGCGACAATTCAACCAACCCTTTGACTTTGGAGTACGGATGGCCGCGTTGTTGGACCGCAGAATGCCGAGTGGAGCCGCGTTGGTGCTACCAGCGTTGTTCTTGGTCGCTGCGTTTTTGCTCGCGCCATTGGCGTTAATTTTTCGCTATAGCTTGGATGTGTACGACCCAGCAAAACTGATGTTGGGTGTATTTAGCGCAAAGAATTATTTACAGGCTGTCGTCGATCCGTTTTATCAGCAAGTGCTTTGGACCACCGCCAAGATTGCAGGTTTGTCGACGGTGATTGTCATGCTGCTGTCGTTTCCGGTGGCGTATTACATTTCACGCATGCCCTCAGAACGCATGCGCAGTGTGCTCATTATTCTGACGGTGCTGCCGCTGCTACTGGGCAATGCCGTGCGTTCGGCTGCATGGATGGTGGTGATGGGCACCAAAGGCGTGGCTAATGCGCTCATGTTGAGCGTGGGTTTGATCGCTGAACCGATGAAAATTCTCTACACACCCACCGCAGTGGTGATTGCGTTGGTGTCGGTGTTATTGCCTTTTGCCATCATCACCTTGCAATCCGTGATGGATTCGATTCCGACGAGTTTGGAAGAGGCGGGTCAGTCGTTGGGTCATTCGCCCTTGCGTACGGTATTGAATGTGGTGTTGCCCTTATCGATGCCTGGCGTGGTGGCCGCTGGGGCGATTTGTTTTGCGTTGGCGATGAATGCGTATGCAACGCCGGTGCTGATTGGTGGACCAAAGATGCAAATGATGGGTCCGGTGGTGTATGAGCAAATCGTGAAAGTGTCGAATTGGCCATTTGGTTCGACCTTGGCGTGTATGTTGATGTTGGTGACCTTGGTGCTCACCGTCGTCTCGACGCGTTTTTTAAGTCGACGGTATTTTTAAGATGTCCACCTTAACGCTTGGTCGGCTGTTGTTTACGACGTTGGTGTGGTCGATCATTGCTTTTGTGGTCGCGCCGCTGCTGGTCATTATTTGGGCGAGTTTTTTCGCAGATCGCATTCTGACGTTTCCGCCGAGTGGTTACACAGTCGATTTTTTTCGTCGTGCTTGGGCCTTGAATGATTTTTCTTCGGGCTTCTTGATGAGCGTTCAAGTGGGGGTGTGTGCCACCTTGGGTTCATTGCTCTTGGGTGTACCAGCGGCATTAGCCATCGAGCGCTTTACGTTTCGTGGCGCAGAGATCGCACGTCAAATATTGCTCTCACCGATGTATGTGCCGGCGATTGTGGCCGGTGCTGCGGTGTATATCTATTTTGTGCAATTTGAAATCCTCACAGACATTCAGTTGGCCGCCACTTTTCCTGGTTTAGTGATTGCGCATACGTTGGTGGCGCTGCCTTGGACGATGCGTTTGGTCTGTGCGTCGTTAGTCACTGCCAACGCCAGTTCAGAAGAAGCTGCGCGCAGTTTGGGGGCCAATGCACTGCAGACGTTTTTCTTGGTGACCTTACCGATCATTCGCCCCGGCATCATTGCCGCTGCGATGTTTTCGTTTATTGCGTCGTTTTCTGATTTAGAAAAATCACTGTTCTTGGTGGGTCCAGGAAAAACAACGCTGCCGATTGCGATCGTGAATTATCTCGAGTGGAATTTAGACTCGACCATCGCCGCTGTGGCGACGGTGCAAATTCTTATCATTGCAGTGGCATTGTTGATCTCTGACCGCTTCGTCAAACTCGGAAAGGCGTTCTAGCACTATGGCTGGCGTAACTTTAAGCAAGATCACAAAAACCTACGGTGAGGTTCGCGCAGTTGATGCAGTGTCATTACATATAAGTAATGGTGAATTACTGGCGTTATTGGGCCCAAGTGGTTGCGGTAAAACTACCACCTTGCGCATGATTGCTGGTTTTGTTACCCCGACCGAGGGTCAGATTCGGTTTGGTGAGCAAGAGGTCACGTATGTACCGGTGCATCAACGTCATGTGGGGATGGTGTTTCAGGGCTATGCATTATTTCCGCATTTAAGTGTGGAAAAAAATATTGCGTTTGGGCTGCGCGTTCAAGGTTGGGATACCGCGCGTAAAGAAAAAAAAGTGGCGGACATGTTGCGTTGGGTGCAACTCGAGGCCATGGCCGAGCGCATGCCGCGAGCGCTTTCTGGCGGACAGCAGCAGCGTGTGGCCTTAGCCCGCGCGATGGCGATTGAGCCAGCGGTGCTTTTATTGGATGAGCCTTTTTCTGCGCTCGATGCCAAATTACGCACGCAGATGCGTAGCGAGATTCGCGAGCTGCAAAAAGAGGCTGCCATCACTTCCGTGTTTGTCACGCATGATCAAGAAGAAGCAATGGCTATTGCGGATCGGATTGGTGTGATGAATCAAGGTCGTCTTGAGCAACTCGGATCTGCGGAAGATTTGTATCAGCGTCCTGCCTCGCGCTTTGTTGCGACGTTTATTGGTAAATGCAATTTGCTAGAAGGGCATGTGGCGGCTGAGGGACGATTCGAGTTACAGAATGGTCAGGCGTGTGGCTTTGCAACGGCACCTGCAGGTGAGTTACGTGCCATGTGTTTTCGTCCTGAACACGCACGACTTGAGCACTCGTCACCCACCAGTGGGAATGCGCTGAAAGCCACCGTGCGTACCGTGACCTACTTGGGTGCGCAAACAGAGTATGAGTTGCGTACTGCTGCGGATGAACGTTTATTGGTGAGTGTCGCCTCCGATGCTGCACGCCATGCTGTGCAGGTTGGTGATGAGCGCTACGTGTGCTGGGACCCAGCGCAGTGCGTGCTGGTGGCCTAGCGTGTGATCTGATCAGACGTACCAGTCACACATCAATAAAAAACGCCGTCACGGTTTCCCATGACGGCGTTTTTTTTGCGCGGTGATTCTTAAATTAAGATTTAAATTCTTTATTCCAGCGCTCTAACCAGCCAGCGATATTCTTCGCTTGATACCCGTAGTCAACGTTGTTGAAGGTTTTTTGTTGCTCTGGTGTGAAGTCAATCGCAGCTTTGACCTCTGGGGTGAGAATGCCATTGGTGGTGGCTGGTGCATACATTGACGCGCTGGCGTATTCACCCACTGCTTTGGGATCGAGTAGCGCATTTAAATAAAAATACGCGGCGTCTTTGTTGCGAGCTTTTTTCGGAATGGTGGCGCCAAACACGATGGTGACCGCGCCTTCTTTGGGGTAAGCCGAGCGCACGGAAACACCGTCTTTCGCCCACTGCGCGATGCGGGCCGAGTAGTTTGCTGAAATCCACACTTCCTCACTTGCAAACCCTGCCGCGAGTTGTTGGTGGGTTGGGTAAATACGCGGCTTCATCGACTGCTTCATCTCGGCCAATTTGGCCCACGCTGGATCGACGTTGTTCATCTTGCCGCCACTGACAAGCGCCGCCATATAAATCCAGTTGAAGAAGCTTTGATCCAGTACGCCAAGTTTGCCAGCGTATTTGGGATTCCAAAGGTCGGCGAGTGTGGTGGGTGGCTCTTTAATGTACTTGGGGTTGTAGGCAATCGTGACGCCACCAAACACCCACGGTAAAAAATACGGTGAACGTAGTGTGGTGCGTGTGGAAGCGTAGTTGGGGATCTTTGTGAGATCGAGTGTTTCAAGAATGCCCTGCTCGTTTAACTCATAGGCATCGGCGCCACTGAAATGTGCAACGTCAATTGTGCCGCGGGGCAGATTACGTTCGGCCAAAAGCTTGGCTTTGCGCTCGGGTTCTAAATTAAGCGCACGAACGATTTTGATGCCACGGCTTTCAACCAACGGGGCTTCGACAAATTTGACGGTCCGGTCATTCCAATCGCCACCCCAATTGGTGACGACCAGTTCTCCGGATTGGGCCAGCGCAAATCCGGGCAGCATCGCGAGACCTGCGCTGGCACCTGCGGCCTGTAGCAGTTGACGACGGCGGGCGCTGATGGGGGCGTTGCGGTCATGTGCACTCATGCGTTACCTCAATCAATAAAAAGTTGCGGGGGGAAAGTTAGGCAGCTTTGGCGGGTTTGTTCTTGCCGATTTCATCGAGATACTGCAAGCAGCGCTCGGTGGTCTCAACATCGCCGAATTTGGCATCGATGTCAAAGAGATTCCAAAGAACTGCGCCGGGCACTCGATCGCCAATGGCTTCTTTGACGGCAATCGTACGAAACCCATCGGCTAGACCATCGCAAATGGTTTCGCGTACACAGGCCGATGCAGTCACACCAGTCACTAAAATCGTATCGACGCCGGCGGCACGCAAAAATCCGGCAAGGTAGGTGCCGTGAAAAGCGCTTGCGCGTTTTTTCACCAAGACTTGTTCGCCTTCGATGGGTGCAATCCGTGAATCAATGGCCCAGAGATTGGTGTCTTTTTCATCGACCACATCCACTGGAATTTTGTCGTGCCATAAGCCCATGTCTGTGTGCGGATTGGTGCGGTCGGTGACTTGATAGCAGGTGGTCACATGCACCACCGGAAAGCCGTGTTTACGAAAGCCGACTAATAGCTTTTGCATGGCCGGAATAATTTGATCGTCCACATGTTCACAAGTAAATGGATTGCCTGGACGCGTCCATGCGTTCGCTAAGTCGACGCTAATGAGCGCTGGTTTTTTTCCAAAACCGACGCGGCGTTGAAAGCCACGTGCTTGATACCGTCGTGTGGCTTCAGCAAACGCAGCTTCAAGGGTTTTTTCTAAGTGGGCATTAAATTCTTTGTCGGACATGCGAGTCTCCTCTGGAGTTGAAACAGCCGCCGCTAGGCTTCGGGCTATGGCCGATTCAAGCGACGCTGGTGATTGGCATCGTAGGACGTAAGCAGTATCAGTTTGATATCAATAAAGCTATGATTGATGCATAATATGTTCATAATCATGGCAAAATCATCACCCCTTGCTGCACCCGCCCGCTTTGATTTACGGCAGGCGCGCGCGTTTATGACCGTGTCCGAGGATCTGCACTTCGGAAAGGCGGCAACGCGCTTATCGATGGCGCAGCCGGCACTGAGCCGCTTGATTCGGGGTTTGGAGGCCGCCGTGGGGGTGAGCCTGTTTGAGCGCTCAACGCGTAAGGTTCGATTGACCGCGGCGGGCGAAGCGTTTGCCGCCGAATGTCGTCTAGCCTTAGGACACGTGGGTCGCGCGGTGAGTGCAGCGCAAAGCGCAGCCGAAGGGCGCGCTGGCCGCCTGCGTGTTGGGTATATGGACTTTGCAATCAATGGGCGCTTGCCGCAAATCTTGCAAGCGTTTCGTGCACGCCATCCACAGGTGCGCGTGGATTTGGATTACATGCCAACAGCCGTGCAGCACGCAGCGCTGCTCGAGGGGCGCATCGATATTGCGTTCATCATTGGTGAACTCGAAAGCCCCAAGGTGTTGAACTTGTTGGTTGAACAAGATGATTTTGTCGCCTTGTTACCCGAGACCCATCCGCTGGCCCGACAAAAAACATTACGCACGGCTGATTTAGCCAACCAGCCGTTTGTGATGGGAAGCGAAGACACCTTCAGTAGTTTTCGCGCGAGGATGTTTTCGGTCTGTCATGGCGCGGGATTTTTCCCGCGTATCGTGCAACAGGCTTCTAACACCAGTGGCATTTTGGGTCTAGTCGCTGCGGGAGTTGGTGTGACCATCTTTGCCGGCAATATCCGCAACTTGCGACGCGCCGGTGTGGTGGTGAAACCTTTGTCGGATGCGCGCCAAATCATTCCCACATTTGCAGCGTGGGTGGTGGACCATCCGTCGGCGGTGTTGCAGCGCTTTC
>CAWUMP010000125.1:0-7362 GCA_963923385.1 uncultured bacterium
CGACGATTTGTCTGCGGCCAAAGCCTCGGCACCGATTCAAATTCGCCGTCACATTCGTACTGCGCGGCAATCGATGGCACCGATGGAAGGTCGCGGTGTACTGTGCGAATGGAATACGCGTTTGGGTCAGCTCGAAATGTATAGCTCCGCACAGATGCCGCACATTAATCGCGCTGGTTTGTCAGAGTGTTTGGGACTCGATCAAGGTGCCATCCGCGTCATCGCGCCCGATGTCGGTGGCGGTTTTGGCTACAAAGGCATTTTGCTGTCAGAAGAAATTTGTTTGGGTTGGCTCACACGACATCTACACAGACCAGTGCGTTGGTTAGAAGATCGACGTGAACAACTCGTTGCTAGCACTAATTGTCGTGAGCATGATTACGACATCACGGTATATGCTGAGCGAGATGGCAAGCTCATTGGTATTGATTGCGATGCCACGGTCGATTCTGGCGCGTATTCGTTGTATCCGTTTTCAGCTTGTCTTGAGGCCGCACAAGTTGGATCCATTTTGCCTGGGCCATACAAAATGGATCACTACCGTTGTCATACTTGGTCGGCGTGTACCAATAAGCCACCCATCCTGCCGTACCGTGGTGTCGCTCGCACCGGCGTGTGCTTTGCCCTCGAGCTCATGTTAGACGCCGTTGCACGTGAAGCAAACATCGAACCCTTTGAAGTGCGTTTGCGTAATCTAGTGCAACCGCACGAAATGCCCTTCGATAACATCACCAAAAAACATTTCGACTCGGGCGATTATCCCGAAGCTGTGCGTCAGGCCATCGCAGCCATTAATTTACCCGCATGGCGCGAAAAACAAAAAGCAGGTTTACCCGATGGTCGACGTATTGGTATTGGTCTATCGGTGTATTGCGAACAAGGCGCACACGGTACCTCGGTCTATGCTGGCTGGGGCATTCCGATGGTGCCGGGTCACGAACAATGCTTCGCACGACTGTCACCCGATGGCGTATTTGAAGTGCGCATCGGCGCGCAATCGCATGGTCAAAGTTTAGAGACTACCTTAGCGCAAGTAGCCAATGAAATTCTCGGTGTGGATCCGCAAAACGTGCGCGTGATTCATGGCGATACCGGTCTCACGCCCTACTCAACTGGCACGTGGGGCTCGCGCTGCATGGTGATGTCTGGTGGCGCCGTTGCCACGGCCTCAAAAGAAATTGCTGTTCGCGTCAAAAAAATCGCCGGCAAGATCATGGAGGTTGCCGAGCAAGATCTAGTGCTTGAACACGGCGCAGTACGCGTGGCTGGTACTGATCGTTCGATGACACTCGCCGAAGTGGCGCATATTTGGTATCGCAAGCCACAACTGCTGCCCGCCGATGTCGACCCTGCAGGTCTTGAAGTCACCGCCGGTTATAAAACGTTACGCGATTCGGGAACGTTTTCTTATGCCTGCCATGCGTTGGTGATTGCATTAGACACCGCGCTTGGTCATAGCGAAATTTTGGATTATGTGATCGTTGAAGATGGCGGCACCTTAGTGAATCCGATGGTGGTGGATGGACAAATTTATGGCGGTACGGCACAAGGTATTGGTACGGCGTTATACGAAGAAATGCCGTATGACAGCGAGGGTCAACCGTTAGCATCCACCTTGGCTGATTACATGTTGCCCGGCCCCACTGAAGTCCCCGAACCACGCATCGTGCACATGTCCACACCGTCGCCGTATACCGAGTTTGGACAAAAGGGAATCGGCGAAGGCGGCGCCATCGCACCACCGGCAGCCATCATCAATGCCATTAACGATGCATTAGCACCGCTTGGTGCAGAGTTAACGACTAGTCCAGCGAGTCCACGTCGTGTGCTTGCAGCCATTGAGGCCGCGCGTTTGCGGCAAGCCGCATGAAGCCCGCTGCGTTTGACTACGACCGACCCACCGATCTCGCGGCCGCAACGACGCAGATCGCGCAAGGTGATGGCATGGTCAAGGCCATGGCGGGCGGTCAATCACTCGGTGCGATGCTGAACTTACGGTTAGCTCAACCGCAAGGTGTCGTTGACCTACGATCGATTCAAGAATTATCTAACGCCACAGAAACTGCGGAGGCCGTCACGCTCGGTGCTTGTGTCACGCATGCGCGCATTGAAGATCGACGTGTACCCGATGCCACGCGTGGACTGATGCCGAAAGTAGCCGCGGATATTGCCTATCGCGCGATTCGTAATCGCGGCACGATTGGTGGCAGCTTGGTACATGCTGACCCAGCTGCCGATTGGGTGAGCACGCTGTCATTACTCAATGCCACAGCGATCATCGGCGGTCCCAATGGTAGACGTGAAATTCGCATGGAAGAATTTTTACTTGGCGCGTTTGAAACTGCGCTCGGTATGGATGAAATTTTAATTGCTATTCGTATCGAAAAATTTTCTGCCAATGCACGGTGGGGTTACTGGAAGTTCTGCCGCAAAACCGGTGAGTTTGCTGAGGCCATTGGTGGCGTTTTAATCGATCCAGCCCGAAAAATTTGTCGCGCAGTGATCGGTGCAACCAATGGTAAGCCCTACATCATTCACGACGCACGCGGCATTGCTGATCAATTTGATGCGCACCGCGCCATGCAAGCGGTGGAAGCGGCAGGAATGGGCGAAGATGCCTATGAGCGCCAAATGCATTTTGTCGCGCTTCAACGCGCCGCGGCTGCCATCCATACCACTTAAGAAAGCGCATCATGACGCTGTTAGCCAACGCTCGAATGTATTCGGTGTCACCTGCCGCCAAAGCGGCATGGCGTACCCTGATTGAATGGGCTGCACAACACGCCGCCGTGTCCATTCAATTTGTTGAACACGAACCTCCATTACTACTCTCTGATTTATGGTCGCGTGAAGATTTAGGGATCGTGCAAATGTGTGGCTTACCTGCCTCATTGCGAGATCCATCGCCTACATTAATTGCCGCACCCATTCCAACACCCACGCGATACGCAGGTCGCTCGGTGTACATGAGTGACTTAGCCGTTCATGTTGATTCACCGTTTCAAACACTCGCCGACACCTTTGGTGGAACTGCGGGCTACACACTCAAAGATTCGCAATCCGGTTATTTTGCTTTTCGCTATCTGTTACTCGACAAATACCCACAAGCGCAATACAAAAAAATTGTTGGCCATCTGATGAATGCGCGCGGCATCATCAAGGCCTTGGTTGCCGGTGAAATCGACGTGGGGCCACTGGATGGTTATGTGTTCGATCTCATTCGCGCGGGCGATCCGGCATTTGCAGCGCAAGTGCGGATTGTTGAACAAACCACACCAACACCCATGCCTCCGTTAATTTGCACTGCACCGCTTGAGGCATCCGCACTGGCGCGATTACGTGGTGCGTTTCTTTCCGCGCATCAACAACCCGCATTGACGAGCGTGTTACAAACGTTGCTGATAGATCATTTTATTTTGCCCGATATAGCCGACTACGCAGAAACGCGACGCCGCGCAGAACGCGTAGAACATGACGGAGCACCATGGCCGTGAACAAAAAACCCGTTAGCTTTCAGGTCAACGGTCGGACAATTCAAGCCACGCTTGAACCGCGTCTACACTTGGCCGATTTTTTGCGTGACCACCAACACTTAACCGGCACACATATCGGCTGCGAACATGGCGTGTGTGGCGCTTGCACCTTAGAAATTGATGGCGTACCGGCGCGCTCTTGCCTGACCTACACCGTGTCGTGTGAAGGCGCAGAAGTCCGCACCATCGAAGGTCTGGAGCACGACCCAGTCATGATTCAATTGCGTGCCGCGTTTACGAGTGAACACGCCTTGCAGTGCGGTTATTGCACACCAGGCATGTTAGTCACAGCGCGCGATATCGTGCTGCGCTTACCCGATGCCGATGAGGCGCGGATCCGTAAAGAACTCTCCGGGAACCTGTGTCGCTGTACTGGCTACGTCGGCATTGTGCATGCCATTCAAAAAGTACAGCAACAACGTAGAACGACAACTTAGGTCGACGTCGATTCTAATTTGGGGCGTGTTTTTAAACGCACGCTAAACACCCAACCCAAGATCGGAAGTGCGGTCGCTGCAACATAAAATACATCTGTCGTTCCCCATCGGTCGACCGCTTGTGCAGCGAACCAAATTCCGCTGGACTGTCCTGAGAACAGAAAAAAAGCAAACAGGGATACACCTGCTCCGCGCGACTCTGGTGCCATTTGCGTGGCATTCACTTGCAACGTGCTGTGCAACATATACAGCCCCATTCCCACCACGAGCAATGCCGGTACGCACCAAGCAACGCTCGGCGCAGCAATAAATCCAAGATACCCCACGCCCATCAACGCACCACCCACACTTGACAACCCGCGCTCACCAAATCCGTGCACTAAGCGCCGCGAGATCAGTGCATAACACAAACCACCCGCTGCAAATGCTGTCAGCATGAACCCGCTTGCACCCAAGCCTAAATTAAACCGTTCGTATAAATGCAGTGGTGCAAATGACAAGGCACCATAAAACAGCCCCCCCTCAAGAAAGACCGTCACCAACATCACACGCACCCAAGGACGACGTAATAAACGCAGCATGTCAGCATAGCCTTGCGATAACGTCGTACTGGCCACGTGCACAGGCCGTTGTCGCATCACTGCATTGCCACGCATTTCCAGCCACAACGTGATGCTCACAAAGGCATATAACAAGGCTAACAACACAAACGCAGCACGCCATCCAACCGTTTCTCCGAGATATCCGGAGACAGCGGTACCAAACGCTACCCCCGCAATCTGACCAATCAAAAATTTTGCGAGCACCGCTTGACGACGATCATAGGCAATCACATCACCGATCCACGCCATCGTGAGTGGAATCAACGCACCGATGGTTGCACCGGATAAAAAGCGCAACACAATCAACAGCGGTAACGAGTCGGCCAGTGCACAGCCTAGGGTACTTAACATTGAGATCACCGTGGTCATGGCAATCAAGCGGATCTTGCCCAGGCGATCGCCCAAAGGTCCCCAGAGAATTTGCAATCCTCCATAGGCCATGGAAAAGGCAGTAATCACAGCCGCAGCCGTACCCGCGGTGGTCGAAAAATGTTGCGCAAGTAAGGGCAACAACGGATCAGTGGCACGTAAGCTGGCCGAACTGCCAACCGCACCAATCGAAAGTAACAACACGGCGCGTTCACTCGCCCGCGTATCGAGGGTATTCAAAATCAGGTATTCACTAACAACGCCAAGGTTTCGAGTACTGCCTTGGGATCAGCGATCCCTTGACCTGCGATATCAAAAGCACAGCCATGCGCCACACTCGAAAATAAAATGGGTACACCAATCGTGAGAGCGCTCGCTCGCAATGGGCTCAGTAACTTCACTGGAATGTGGCCCTGGTCATGAAATATTGCGATATAGGCATCGTGGCGTCGCTGCGCAAGCACCATATCTGCACCCACCGGACCATCTAGTTGAATGCTCTCGGCGCGAAGTTGCGTGGCTGCTGGCACCGTAATGCGTGCATCCTCATCGCCAAATAATCCATCCTCACTGGCATGAGGATTAATACCAAACAACGCGAGCTTGGGCGCGTTCACACCCAAGGTCTGTAAGGCACTGACTGTGGCGCGCGTGGTGGCCATCACTAACGCCGGCGTGAGTCGAGCCAATGCCTGGGCGACACTTTCATGCAACGTGACATGGGCAATTCGTAAGCCTGCTGCAGCCAACAACATAAATGTTTCTGAACGAGAGGTCTGCGTTAAATCAGCCACAAGACCGGTGTATCCATTGAATGCGATTCCCGCACGATTGACCGCAGTTTCTGAATGCGGACAACCCACCACCGCATCAACCTCACCATGCAAAGCTAAATCGACTGCGCGTTTGCAATAAGCCACGGTGGCCGCACCTGCGTCTGGGCTCAAGCTACCGGGTGAAAATGCATCCGGCGCTAGGGCCTTTACGTCAACACACGCCATCGATGCACCCGGCGCAAAACGCTGCACGTAATGATCGATCACGTGTCGATCACCCACCAACACAGGATCCACACCCGCGGGTGGCGTGATGGCAGCACGTACCGCAATTTCGGGACCGATCCCGTTGGGGTCGCCAATAGCGATTGCGATACGACGCATCACAGAGGCAACGCAACGAGCGTATCAAAGCGATGGCTATCGCACACAACAATGCGCTCACGAAAGCGCAGTTGCCCAGCGACTTCCACCACTTGATCTAGATATCGACCAGTGGCAAATACCTCAGAGGTTCCATCACGCATGATCCGAATCACAATAAACGGCACTTCAACAGCGACCATGCCATCCGATTGACTCAGCAAGCTCGGCACACCAGTTAAATGGCGATAACGCTGGCGCTCATAAATATTGGCTTCACGCAATGCAGCCACACGGTCTTGCAGCATTGCACGCGAATCGGCATACACCAACCCCGCTTCGCGACCACGCGCATGGTTATCTGCCGTGGTAATTTTATAAAGACACTCAGCCACAAAAAAATCTGGCCACGCTTCAATGCGATCGTCATCGATACAACGCACGTACTCGGCGTTGAGTTGATTGATGCGATGTGTGTAGTGCAAGTCGTCCATCAGATATCCAATCTAAAAACCCATATATTCACGGTAGGCTTTCCAAAAGCCACGCACAGACGCTTCGGTGGCACGAAATGATTCACTACCGGCGTTATCCCCGCCCAACGCAATCACCGAATCCAACGACCCCGCGCTGGCGATGCCGCGTTGTACAAATCCACCTACTGCGCCATCTTCCATAGATACATATCCCGCCGGCCCAATGAGATTGGCTTGTTTTAAGCGGACGCGACGCATCTCGGGCGTGTCATCTTTAAAACCGAGGTATGTCCAATTTAGATCAGTCGCTGCGATGGCGCGCGGCAAAACCTGACGAACCGCCACGCAGTTACGGATCTGTTGAAGTACAAAACCTGGAAACACCGACAAAATCTGCAGGCCAATGTTATCGCCGAATTCTTCGTGCGTATCCAAAATGCTCGGGTCGCGCAATTTAAATTCGTTTTCTTGCGCTCGAAAACCTTGTCCGACATACGCTTCTTGACGAGGAACAACGCGCTCGACAATCGATGCAGTAGCATGATTTCCGCCAGACTCACTCACCACCACACCGCCGGCTTGATCGAGGCGCGTAATTCCAAACTTAGTAAAAAATAAATGTAATAAGCTGGCGTGATAGGTGTCGCGTACATTTTCTGCGTACATTTTCCAGTTGTTCGGTAAGGCTTGCGTAAATCGCCCTAGCACGTGCACCGGTCGGCGAAGTACGCGCTCCATTTTTGCGAGGACATCGTCGCCGATGTATTCCTCAATCGGTGGCACCTCATCACTCAAACTGCCGAATA
>CAWUMP010000126.1:0-7357 GCA_963923385.1 uncultured bacterium
AAAAATAAACTCATTGCATGCTCCGGTGGACGGGCAGGGCGCGGGGGCGTTGCTTCGAATGTGAGATGCGGGTCATCAGAATTAATTATTCTTCGCAGACATGCCGTCAAAGGTGGACTTGAGTTGTGCTTTAAGGCTGTTCATTTGTGCCATCAATGAATCCATCGCGGCAAACTGTTGCGTGTAGCGATCCAGGAGTTTACTCATGCGATCTTCCAACTTGGCTAGATCATCTTTGCCGGTATTTACCTCATTCGAGGCATTTTTGCTTTGCGTGGCGATGATACCAGTGGGGGAAGTGAGCTCGGCCAGTTTCTTGACCGCATCGCCAGCCAATCCGCTGGAGACAGCGCTGCTTGTGCTCGCCGTGAAGGCATCATTAGAAAACATATGCTCAACATCGGCATAGTTCGATTGCAGTGCGTCATCGAGTTTGGTTGGATCTTCAATCTTTAGGGTACCGTCACGTTGAATAGCGATACCTAAATCGCGTAGTGCTTTAATGTTGGTGCCGGGTGTTGAGGAGTTCTCAGTGACCATTTGCAACACTTGTTGACGCACCTGGCGAACTAAAGAGTTATTCGGTAGTGTGCCGCCAATTGTTGCGTCGGATGACTTGGGGTCGCTAATTGTGTCTAGTGTCGAATTAACGAAATTAAACGCGCTCACTAGGTCAGTGATGTTTTGCTTGACGACTGAGATGTCTCCGGTCAACGCTAACGTTGACGTGCCGTTCGCGCTGACGCCGGATAACTGAAGGGTCACACCATTGATAACGTCCCTAACCGTATTGGTGCTGCGTTTGACTGTTAGGCCATCGACAACAATTTCCGCATCTTGTGCGCTATTGAGCGCGGTGTAACTGGCGCCCGACACGGTGGAATCGACCGTAAATGAATTAGCTGAGCCGCTTTTGGTGCTAGTGAGGATGATCTGATACACCGGGTTGTTACTGTCGGCGCTGGTGTTGATCAGCTGAGCCTGCACGCCTAAGTTGGCCGTACTATTAATTGCTGACACAGTTTGTGCGGGCGTACTGCCCACAGCCACAGTGACCGCGGTACCGCCATTCATCGTGAACGTTAAATTACCCGAGAGTCCAGAATTGGCTAAGGGTCCCAAAGTGCCACGCTGGGGTTGTGCCAGTGCATTGACTAGGACAGTGTGATTGCCCGCTGTTGCGCCTGAGCTGACTGTGGCACTGAAGGCACCTGGGTCGTAGCTTTGCGCGGATACCGCATTGAACCCATCTGCTGTTTGTAATTTTGCAAATGCATCTTTGAAGTTAGACAGTGCATACGACATGCCGGCATAGCCTGAAATGGCTGCTTGGCTTTTGTTGATGCGCGCATCAATCGCGGCTTTTTGCGGGGCACGCTCCGCTTCAACTAAATTTTGCGCGAGTGCTTTGGTGTCGACGCCCGAGCCAGCCCCCATCGCAATCAGCATGTTGGGCTTGGCGGTACTCGTTGTGCTCGTGCTCGAGCTCGTGCTACTACTCGAGCTGGTCGAGGTGTAGGGGGTAGAGCTCGTGACGGAGGTAGTGGTAGACATAAATTGAGTCGCGATCGCTGGCATGTCACCCCTTAGCGAGGGTCAGTGACACGGACCCCTTCAGGATTTCGGCAGAACAGCGGTTTAACTTAAATATTAGATTGATCTTTTATTTAATAAAGTTGAATAGGTTTAAGCCCGAGGTCTGCGCAAAACTACTTTGCGCCGCTTCGAGTCCCATCATGTCTTGTTTGAGTTTGCTAATCGCGGTGGCGTAATCCACGTCCTGGGTGTTTGATAGCGTAGTTTTGAGCTGAATTTGTGCCGTCTCGATGCTGGTTTTTTGCGCATCTAATACGTTCATATCTGAACCAATTTGCGCCAAAGCTTGAGAGAGCCCATCGCTCAGTACACTGACTTCATTCAAGCTATTTTCCATGCCGTGACGGTCCGAATTTTTTACGGCGCCGATTGCGTCATCGAGTGCTTGAAAAAATCCAACTTGTTTAGCGCCATCTGGTGTTGCGCGCGTGACACCCTTAAAGATCGAGCTACCGAGCTGGTTTAATTGAATGGTGCGCTGATCACCAATGTCGACGTAATTCACCGAGGTGTCGCCCACGTAGCCAGCGCCTTCGACGCTTGATTTACCAAAGGCGGTGTTGCCCACGCGGGTCCCAGAGAACAGGTAGTTGCCGTTCAGGTCGCGTGTGTTTGCCGCACTGAGTAAGTCATCACGCAGGCCTTGCAACTCAATGGCGATCGCACCGCGATCTTTGGCATTGAGCGTGTCGTTGGCTGCTTGTACCATCAGTTCTTTAATCCGCGTCATCGCGTTGCTTGAGTTTTGAACAACAGGCTCTTCGGCCGCGAGGCGATCGTTCACGGTATTAATGGTTTTTAAGTAGCTGTCTTGACGCGCGATCGCTGACTGCAAGCGTTGAATACTTGCGGCTTGATCGGGCTGGTCGCTCGGTTTAGTGACTTGCTTGCCGCTGGCGAGCTGATTTTGTGCATCCGCAATACGCGTCTGCAGATCACCCATTTGAGAAACGGAGCGTTGAAACAAGAAGGCGGTCGAAATGGTCATGGTCTATCGGCCTGGTTAGCGAATTTGCAGAACAGCGTCAAATAACTGGGCGCCCACTTGCATCGATTTAGCCGCTGCTTGATAAGCTTGCTGAAAGCGAATGAGGTCGGCGGCTTCGTTATCGAGGTTCACGCCAGAGACTTGATCGCGGCTATCTTGCGATTGGGTATTGACGACCTTGAGTGCGGCTTGCGCGATCTTGGCTTGGCTCGACAAACCACCGATGCTGCTGACGTTGTCGTTGTACGTTTCGGCCAAGGTTTTTCCGTTGGCCGCCACGGTGCGGTCTTTTTCTAAACTGACTAAGCGTTGCATGGCGTCGTTGCTGCCGATGCCATCTCCGTTGCCGTCAATTTCAAATTTGTCGCCGTTGGCAGGGATACGCGAAAGGTTCATGTGCACCGAACCAAAGGTAATCCCTTTGGTTGGATCATAGCCACTGCGCTCGGCTAACACCGTGCTGGTGTTGAGATCGCGAATCGTGTAGCGACCGCCACCATTAAATTGCACTTCGAGTTTTTGTGTGCGTTGCGCTGACAGCGCATCGATGCTGCCGGCGGTATACCCAGTGGCAATCGCCGCTTGACCGGAACCTGATGCAAACACCAGTAAATCTTCGGCGAGCGGTCCATTGATATATGCGCCGGTACGTAGGCCTAATTTCGCTAAATCTGCTGCATGACCATTGCTGCCGGTGGTCACTTGAATCCCGTCAGCGCTGTTGCTGGTGAGTGTGATGTGACCACGAATCAAGCTATCGGGTAGACCCAGCGCATTTTCTGTGGCGTTACTTACACTGGCGATCGCGATGTCATCGCCTTCATAACCGCTATCGTTGGTGAGCGTGACGCTGTTATCGCGATTAAGTGTGGCGATCACATGCGTATCTGCACTTTTTGCATTGATGGTGTTCACCAAATTCTTTGGATCGGTAAAGGCCGTACCAATGTCTGTGCCATTGATGTTTAAGCTGGAGGTTAAACCAAACTTCAATGCCGAGGCTGGCACATCAACACGGTTACTTGCCGCGGCGGTTACGTTAGTAGTGCCAGTGTAATTGTTGATCCAAGTTTCTAACGCACGGGCTTGGGACATCCCGGCATCTGATTCTTGTTTGGTGTAGGTAAACGCGCCCAGTGCTTGACCGTTGATCACGACTGCACGATTGGCAATCGTCACTGGTGCATTCGATTCAGGTAAAGGGAGCGGAACGCTCATCCCATCAAGCGTTGCATCATTGGGTATGGGTGCGTTTGGCGCAATTGAAACCCCACCCGGAAAGCCTATCATAGTGAGATCTTCCGGACGATTCAGTCCGTTTGATCCACTGGCAATCGAAATGCCTTTGCTACTCGAGAGCGTGAGTGTGGTTGGTGCATCCGGATCATCAACGCTGGCGGTCACGCCAGTATCACCTTGTCGTGCATTGATCCAATCGGCGACATCGTTCATATTGATGCCAGACGGACCAGCGATTAGCGCGCCTAATTCAACGCCATTGAGTCGTATCGAGCCTTGTCCGATTGCGGTGTCGCCGGCGTTGACATTGAGTAAGTCGGTGAAGTCGCTTAATGTCGCGCTGACACTGACGGGTTCAGGTGGGCTAAACGTTGGTTTGGCTTGTGCGCCATAAAACAAGTTGAGTTGTTGATAGGCGTTGATCCCGGTTTGATTGAGGTACTGATCGGAGTACCCCGCGCCAGCGGCAAAGCCATTTCCGGTTTGCATCAACGCCGCTTGTTGCGTGCTATCGAGTGGTTTACCCAGCAGATGACGTCCATCGCGAGTAAAGACTTGTAACTCCACATCACTCGTCGGTGTGGTGTTGAGCATCAGGCTCACATCTTTGTAGCCGCTGGGCACACTGGCCACGCCGGTCAAGCTTGCCGAACCCGAGGTGGAGCGTGATACGCCCGCCGATGGGTTAGGGTTGTTAACAAACACGCGATCAATGGCCGCAGGTCCGGGAAGAATGGTGCCTGGGGCGGGTGGTGCAACAAACGACACGCTCGCGGTTGAATCACCGGTGTTGGTCGGGCTGGAGGCCACACGAAACAAGGCGCCAGCTGCAACTTTTTGCGGATCACTTTGTAATAAACGAATACCAGCGGCAGGACGCGAAACAGCACGTAAATAAATGGTGTCTTGATCGCGCGCTATGCCTTTGAGATCTATCCGCGTGCCATTCAATGTGACGCTATTTAAACCGGTGGCATTTTCACCACTGACCATATCGGTGGCGGTCCAGATGCGACGCGATGCGTCGTAACGCAATTCCAAATCGTGGTATTTGAATTTCGAAATATCTGTGACGT
The DNA here is from genome assembly GCA_963923385.1 of uncultured bacterium. Taxonomy (GTDB): domain Bacteria; phylum Pseudomonadota; class Gammaproteobacteria; order Burkholderiales; family SG8-39; genus SZAS-79. The sequence continues at coordinate 4,900 of CAWUMP010000126.1, forward strand.
TCGGTGTGACGGCAACCGCGCCGCTACCAGCGGGGGATTCCACACGGAAAATCGGATCAATCTGAAAGAGTGGCTCGCCGATGCGACCCAAGGCATCAATGCCTGAGGTGTGCACGCGATTGACGGCATCTGCCGTGGTGAGTGCAATGTTATCGAGTTGCGACTGCACTACCTCAAGACCTTGCGCGCGAAAGCTCATCAAGCCGCCGAGCGAACCGCTGGATAAACTGGTGACCGTGGTGGGCGCACCATACGGATCCACGACCAAGTCAACCTTACCGACGTCGCTATCACTAAATTTCGGTTGAATTAAGCGCGCAGTGCCACTTTCAACGATCAAGCCCTGGGAGGAGGTGAGTCCAATGCCGACGTTGACTTCACCATTACTTTTTGTGGTGACTTTTAAGCCCGCCAGTTTAGACATGTCGAGCATGATCTTGTCGCGCTGATCGAGTAGATCAGGGGCTTGTTTTTTGACGTCTTGTTGGCGCGAGAGCTGCGCGTTCACGTTCGCTAGCTGGCTCGCTAATTCATTGAGCTTGCTAACGTCCGATGCGATCGCATCGCGGGTGTCGGTTTCAACAGTACCCAGCTGGCTGCTCAATTCGCGAAAGCGCGAAGCCATGTTGTCGGCGCTTCGTAAAAACGCACCACGCATATCGGTCGAGGCTGGATCAGCCGATAGCGCGCGTGCACTGGCGAAAAACTGATCCATCGCGGGGACCAAGCTCGCTTGTGCGTCGCCCATCACGTTGATCACGCGATTGGCATATTCAAGCAACGGTGTTTGTGTGGCCAGTTCGCTGGTGCTATTACGTAATCCGCTTTCAACGAACTCGCTATACATCCGCTCAACACCAGTGATTTGCGCGCCGGTACCCAACCAAATCGAATTACCGGTGGCTTGTGGCGCGCTTTCGGTAAAGGTCGCCACCTGACGCGTGTAGCCATCGGTGTTTAAGTTAGCGATGTTGTTACTCACCGTGCTCAGTGCACGTTGGTATGCAGCAACAGCGGATCCGGCAATGGAGATTAGATCACTCATGTGCGCTCAGTGTGCAGGTTCATTCGCTTTGCAAGTCACTTTGACGCAAGCCAAAACCTTGCTGCAGAGGAAAGCCCTCCGTCGGGGGGCGAGGAACTTGAAACGACGGCAACGGCTTTTGCACGGGTAAGCCTGCCGGTGTAGCAGGTTTGAGTGGTAAGCCATCGCGACCGGCGGTATTGAGTTGTAAAGCGCTATCGCCTTGTGCGGCACGTGCCGCTAGGGCTTCTGCTGCCGGTGTTTGTTGTTTGTTGCGTTCGAATTGCGCCACCATCATGTTGGCAATACCAAACGATCCACGGCGCGCAAGCTGCATCGAAATTTCTTTATCTTGCATGGAGGTGAAGGTGTCGAGTGCGTTGGATTCAATCAACCCACTTTTGGGAATTGAATCGCGCATGGTCTTCATCATCATCTGAATAAACATGGCTTCAAACTGCTGCGCGGTTTCGCGCAAGGCCTTATCCTCATTATTGCGTGCCTGACCTTTCAAGCGGCCAAGGCCGTTGAAGTCGAGGTACGAATTGGTGACGGGCAAGGTGTCAGACATTTTTTAGATCACCAACAACTCAGCGCGTAAGCTCCCCGAGCGCTTGAGCGCTTCGAGAATCGCCACCAGCGATGAAGGCGTCGCACCGACTTGATTGACGGCATCGACGAGCTCGCGTAAATCCACACCGGGTTTAAACAAGAACATGGGGTTCTTGGCTTCGGTGACTGTGACGTCAGCATTGGTGACAGGCGTGGTGGTGGCACCTACAGGGGCAAAGCCGTTGGGCTGGCTTACTTCATTAGTCGCCGCTATCTTCACAGTAATGCTGCCGTGGGTGACTGCAGCTGCAGTGACGCGTACGTTCCGGCTAATCACCACAGTACCGGTCCGTGAGTTGACCACAACACGTGCAGGTGCCTCACCGGGCGTGACTTCGAGATTTTCGATCATGCTCATGAACGCCACACGCTGACTCATTTCGCGCGGTGCAGTCACCGAGACTGCCACACCGTCAATGGCGCTGGCGGTTCCGTTACCAAATTTTCCGTTGACGGCATTCACAATCGCGGTGGTCGTGGTGAAGTCCGGTGCGCGGACATTTAGCACCACTGTGTCGGATTTATCGAATGCGTTATCAACGGTGCGCTCAACTAATGCACCGTTCGGAATGCGCCCAGATGTGGTCACACCAGTTGAAACGCTTGAGCCAGCGGCTCCAGCGTCGACGGCTGAAATTGTGAGTGAGCCTTGCGCCATGGCGTAGACCCGACCATCGGGTCCACGTAAGGGCGTCATCAATAAATTGCCACCACGTAAACTGGTGGCGGTACCAATTGCTGCGACGTTGACGTCAATGGTTTGGCCAGGTTTAGAGAAGCCAGGTAAATCTGCCGTCACTAAAACAGCAGCGGCATTCTTCA
>CAWUMP010000127.1:0-7311 GCA_963923385.1 uncultured bacterium
AGGTACCGCCGGCACAAATCGATGCAGCCGCTAATCCTTCGTGATAGCCATACCGACGCATCGACGGATACGCAATGCGAGAAAACGTGGCGGCAGTCGCCACTGATGAACCACACACTGCCGCAAAGCCTCCACACGCCACAATCGTGGCCATCGCCAAACCACCTCGACGATGCCCAATCAACGCGTGACACGCATCGTATAAATCTGCAGCGATCCCAGAGCGCGCAACAAACGCACCCATCAGAATAAACATCGGCACCACCGATAATTCATAGCTGGTGGTTTGCGACACCGGTATTTGACCCAACAATCCGAGCGCCGGTTCCAGACCCAGCACCGCAACGATGCCTCCCACACCGACCAACAACATGGCAAATGCAATCGGTAAGCCGGCAAGTAACAATACGGTCAGCGCACCAAAACCACCAAGGGCATACCACCAAGTAAGCGTCATTACAGCGCCGTTCCAGAGCCAGTCAGTGCATGGTTCACGTCAGCGGCTTCGGCAACCACCGGGGCCTGTGCCGCGCGATACGCACAATACAAAAATACGCCGACAGCGATCACACATAACACGGCCATCGCCCAAGCAACGTAACCACGTTGCACACCCAACACCAACGTGGTCTCACCGCTTGCCAGCAAACTCTCACCGCGCGCCCAAATCCGCCAACCAAGAATCGCCACTGTCACCGCACAGATCAAATCTGCAATCACACGCTGCCAGCGGATCACTGTTGGCGAAAGGCGCGACTCAAGCAAATTCACGGTGATATGTTCGCGCCGCAAAGCGGCAAGCGATAGGCCGGCAAAAATCACCAACGCCATGGTGATCTCGGTCATTTCAAAAGCCCCCTTTAAGGGCGCATTAAAGAAATAACGCAAGCCCACATCCACGGTGGTAACGAACATCATAAAAAGAATCAGGATGCCGCAGGTTGCAGCAAACCCATCTCCGATCCGCGTGCGCATCATCGCGATTGATGCAATAACGGCGTTACACCACGTTGACGCGCTTGACTGCAACGTAGCGCGCAGCCATGTCGTCGGCGTATTTCATGATTTCATCTGCAGGCAAGCCTTTTTCTTTGGCCTTGGCAATCCACTCATCATCCAAAGACTTGAGTGCAGTTTTGATTTTTGCAGTGTCACTTGCAGGCAAGCTAGAAAAACGCACACCGGCTTTTTCAAGCGCCGCACGGCCCAAGTTATCGCCCGAGGTCCACGCCCACGCCGAATTTAAAGCCAGGGCCATGCCGCCATGTTTTTCCATTGCGGCGCGTGCTTTTGGATGTAAAGCATCCCATTTTTTTTGATTCACACCCAACCAAAACGTGTCGGTGTAGAGCAAGCCACCCGGGATTTTGACCGTGCTCTTAATCGCGGGGGTGATTTTAAAAAACTCGACCGATTCCATCGGAAACGTAATGCCATCGGCCACACCCGACATCATGGCTTGTTGCGCTTCGGTGGGTGGCAATTGCACAGGGGTTCCACCGAGCGCTTGAATAATGCGTCCGGTGATGGCCGAACCTACGCGGATTTTTTTTCCTTTGAGATCATCAATCGTTTTGAGCGGCTCACCACGCATGTGTAAGTACGGCTCAGAATGCACCCACATACCGGCAATGTGTACGCCTTTGTGTTCATTAAAGCGCGTGCCGTAACGTTGAAAAGTTGACCACGCTGCCGCTGAGCCCGCCCAAGGATCAGGCGATTGAAATGGCAAGCCCATAATCTCCGTCATCAAAAAACGCCCGGGGTTATGTCCCAACACACCAAAGCCGACGTCAATCGCACCATTGGCCGTGAAGTCGTAATACTCCGGCGGTCTGCCAATCGATGCAGACATCAAATCAAACTTCACGGTGCCTTCGCTATCCATCTCAACCGCTTGCATCCATGGACGCACAATGCCCGACACAATCAAATGATGTGCAGGTAACCAGGTTCCCACGCGCAAGGTGACCGATTGCGCTTGTGCAGTTTTGCTGGTCACGATCGCAGGGCCAGCCACAGCAGCCGCCGCGGCGGTTTGAATAAATTGACGACGTGTTGTCATTTGGGGCGCTCCTGACTTCGACATAAAAACATTCAAGGGATGGGGCAATAATTCAGCTCAAGATTTTACGCTGCGCTGAGGTCTTTTGGCTGCTTTACGTACCGATGGCGTGGATTGACCATGCGTGACAGCCCCTAAATGCGTCGGCCCCACCAACGCGGCATATTTTTCTAACATCCCCGTCGCGGCGACGCGCGCTGGTGGTACCCACGCTTTGCGACGGCGCAGCAGTTCGGCGGCCGAAACTTGTACGTCCAAGGAACCACGTACCGTATCAATCACAATGCGATCACCGTCTTTGAGTAATGCCAACGGACCACCGCGCGCTGCTTCGGGTGACACGTAACCAATCATCATGCCGCGCGTCGCGCCAGAAAAACGTCCATCGGTCAGTAACGCAACCGTTTCTCCCGCACCCTGGCCATACAACAAGGCCGTCACACCCAACATTTCGCGCATCCCCGGCCCCCCTTGCGGGCCTTCGTATCGAATCACCAACACATCACCGCTTTGATACGCACGTTTACGCACCACCGCTGCACACGCTTCTTCGGAATCAAACACGCGCGCTCGACCCGCAAAGCGTAGGGTTTTTAAACCTGCCACTTTGATGAGCGCACCGTCAGGCGCAAGATTTCCTTTGAGCACGACCAGTCCACCGGATGGCGATAGCGGCGTACGATGCACCACCGTACCGTCGGCACCTGGATGCCCCTTAAGTTCTTGTTCCAGTGTGGTGCCGTAAATGGTCAAACAATCACCGTGCAGCACACCGTGACGTAACAACTCACGTAACACGTTGTAGACGCCACCTACGGCGTGCAGATCTTTTGCTAGAAATCGTCCGCCTGGTTTCATGTCGGCAATAAGCGGTGTGCGTTTGGATATGCGCGCAAGATCATCCAACGAAAAACGAATACCGGCTTCATGCGCAATTGCCGGTAAATGCAAACCTGCGTTGGTCGAACCGCCGGTGGCGGCGACAGCAGCGCAGGCGTTTTCTAAACTTTTTTTAGTTACTAAATCGCGAGGACGCGGTCCACCGTGTAACAGCAAATCCATCACCACACGACCCGCTTCATGCGCGATGCCACGACGCGCGGCATCGGTTGCAGGCATCGTTGCAGAACCAGGCAAAGCCAATCCCAAGGTTTCGGAGACCATCGCCATCGTATTTGCAGTAAATTGACCAGGGCATGCACCTAGCCCAGGCAAACACACATGCTCGAGCACATCGAGTTCTTTTATAGGCAGATGACCGGCCATCACTGCACCCACCGCTTCATAGGTATCGAGCACCGTGACATCGCGTCCTTGATGTCGTCCCGGTAACGCAGCGCCGCCATACATAAACACAGCGGGCAGATTCAAGCGCACCATCGCCATCATCATGCCAGGCAAGGTTTTATCGCATCCGGCAAAGGCCAATAACGCATCGTAAGCATGACCACGACACACCGCTTCGACACCATCGGCAATCAGTTCACGTGTCGGTAAGGAGTAACGCATCCCCGCATGGCCCATCGACATCGAATCGGCCACGGAAGCCGACGCAAAATCAAACGGCACCCCACCCGCACGACGAATGGCCTCGCCGGCTACCGCAGCCTGCTCACCGAGTAAGGCATTACACGGGGTGGTGTGACTTTGCGTACTCGCCACCGCAATAAATGGTTTGTCTAAATCTGCATCGGTTAATCCCAAGCCGCGCAAAAATGCGCGATGCGGCGCCCGATCCAACCCCTGCACGGTAGTACGTGAGGGCCACTGCGCAGCCCGCGTTGTGGGGTTCTTAGATTTATTTTTTTGGGGCGTCGATGATGCAATGGATGACGTTTTTTTTGCACGTGTCGATCGCTTGATCGCAGTCAATTTTTTTGTGGCTGTGCGTTTCTTTGCTGTAGCCGATTGCTTTGCGACAGCTGATTGACTTGACTTCATGGTTCGAGCTCCTTGAAGCGATGGACGTTTACGGGGTCACTGTCGAGAGATATTCGCGCACGATGTCATCTAAATCAGGATTGCGTGGAAAACCTAAACGCCGCGCACGTACCGAGACGGTAGATTGCGCCACTTGATCCATGACCGATTGCATTTGTGCATCCGGTTCAAAACGTAAACCACCCAGTACATGGCCTTGCGCGACACGTTCAAGCGCTGCGCGGATTTCTTGCGCGGTGGCAGGCAACCCCTCGAGCACGTAGGCGCGATCGATTCCCAGACTTGCTGGTGGCAACGACCACGCATGTAAAAACGCATCCACCACGCGACCCACCGAAATGCATGCCATGGTGGTGTGCGGCGCAACTGGGCACACGTAATCCCGACCCGCAACGGCCTCACGCACAATCGCACTGGTCCAGCCGGAAATCGCGGTATTGGCAAGACCGGCGCGCACCATCACGGTGGGTAAACGCAAGCTCACGCCGTGCACCACGCCGCGTCGCGTTAAATCGTTGATCAAGATTTCGCACATCAATTTTTGCGCGCCATACGACAAACGGGGCGCAGGCACAGTGGCGTCAGTTACAAACAATTTGGCACCCGAATCATCGGCGCGATACACCGCAATCGATGAGGCAAATAAAAAATGCGGGCAATGGCCCGCTGTGCGCGCAGCATCCAGTAACACCCGGGTGGCATCAAAGTTGATACGCATACCTTGCGCGTAGTTTGCCTCAGCACCACCCGAGACCAACGAAGCCAAATGAAACACCGCGGCAGTCTGCGTATCAATCAACGCGTGCGCCACAACGGGGTCAGACAAATCACCGACCCGAACATCTAACTTTGGCGATTGCAAAGGACAAGCCACTTGATCCATTGCAATCACACGCGCAACATCGTTTCGTTGTAGTAGCGCTTGCACCAAGGCTTGCCCAATGAAACCGGCCGCGCCAGTCACTAACACATGCATGATCACGCCGTCCTGGTCGGGTTACGTTGTTGCAAGATGTCTTCCATACGCACCGCGACATCACGCAAAATTTTTGGATGCGGAAAAATATAAAACGTTTGCGTTCGAATCGCTTCAAATGTCATTGCCGCAATCTCTGCGGCACTGATCCGACTTTTTTCGAGCACGGCCTTGACTTGCAGGCGGCGTGTCTGATCGTCCTCGGTTGGCGCGCGCGTGCGTAACGCAGAAGGTCGATTGCGCTCCGCATTCCATAAATTGGTTGCAACCCAAGCGGGACACAACACTGAGGCGCGCACGTTGCTGGAGACATCACACAAATCGTGATACAGCACTTCAGATAAGGCCACCACCGCGTGCTTACTCAACGCATAGGGCGCAGTGTTGCCCATCGCCACAAAGCCTGCAGCAGAGGCGGTATTCACAATATGCGCCGGTTCACCATGCGCAAGCATCATCGGCGTAAACACGCGTAGGCCATGAATCACGCCCCACACATTGACGCCTAACAGCCATTGCCAATCGGCATCGCTTGCTTCCCAAGCCCGTAAACGCACACCACCCACACCAGCGTTATTAAAAAGTAAATGCACATGACCCACATGTTCCGTCACAAAGCGTCCTAACGCTTCCACCGAAGTCGCTTCACGTACATCGGTCGTGACCGCCCATGCATCGACCCCCTTTGCAGCCACTGCAGCACGTGCCTGCGCTAGGGGTTCAGGCTCGATGTCCGCTAACACCACGCGCATGCCCAAGTCAGCAGCGTGATGCGCAATCGCCAACCCAATGCCACTGGCAGCACCCGTGACCACCGCGACGCGTTCTGTCCACTGCCCCATCCATTTGCTCCCGTGCTTACAAAGAAGAAAGAACCGCATCACGATCTTGACTGCATGGCGCACACTCGCACACCGACGCAGGTACAGCCCATGCGTTGGGCAGCGCTGCTGCGCAACCAAGACAATACGCCGGAGCGAGGCGCGACGCGCAAGCGTTTCACCGCCGATCCACGTTGAAGCTGGGACACGCCCGCGCACAAGCCGGCCTGAGACTGTATGCTGCATTGTCATCCAAGCCACGCAAACCCTACTGATGAGAACCCGCGCTTTGTCTAAACCACCGAAAGATCTCGCCTTGCGCGTACGACGCATCGCCATTGACACCGATCGCGAAAACGTGGCGTTTATGCACCGTGATTGCAACGCCTATCGGGCCGAGGGCTTTCGTGCGCTGTCAAAAATTGAGATTCAAAACGGTCACGGGAAAATCATGGCAGTACTCAATATTGTCGATGACGCGCGCCTCGTTGGCCCCGGTGAGTTGGGCCTCTCGAAGCCCGCCTTTGCACAACTGCAAGCCACTGCGGGCGCAGCGGTCCATGTACGTCATGCCGAACCCGCGGCATCCATGGATGCCGTGCGCCGAAAAATTGCGGGCGAGCGACTCGCCCCACAAGATTATCTCGACATCATTCGTGATATCACCGCACAACGTTTTTCTAAAACGGAAATCTCTGCGTTTTTGGTTGCCACCGGCCAAAACGACTTGGATCGTGATGAAGTCGTGGCCTTGACACGCGCCATGATTCAAACCGGTCAGCATCTCGATTGGCGCGAACCACTGGTCGCAGATAAACATTGCATCGGCGGGATCCCTGGTAACCGCACCTCGATTATCGTGGTTGCTATTGTGGCTGCGCACGGCATCCTGATTCCCAAAACTTCGAGTCGCGCCATCACCTCTCCGGCCGGTACGGCAGACACCATGGAAGTGTTAGCAAAGGTGGCCTTACCCATGCAACGCATCGAACGCGTGGTGCGAAAAACTCGCGGATGTTTAGCGTGGGGCGGCACGGCAGAACTCGCCCCTGCCGATGATATTTTGATCACCGTAGAGCGTCCGCTTGGTTTAGATGCACAAGGACAAATGGTGGCATCGATCTTGTCTAAAAAAGTCGCCGCCGGTGCTACGCATTTATTACTCGATATTCCCGTGGGCCCAAGCGCTAAAGTACGCTCGATGCGCGAAGCACAGCGCTTGCGTAAATTATTTGAATACGTGGCCTTACAGCTCGGAATGACTCTACAAGTCATGATCACCGATGGCCGCCAACCGGTGGGACGTGGAATTGGTCCGCTGCTCGAAGCACGTGATGTGATGCAGGTGCTACAAAACGATCCTCACGCCCCCGTCGAATTACGTCAAAAGTCACTACGTCTTGCCGGACGTATTCTTGAATTCGATCCGGATGTTCGCGGTGGCGCGGGATTTGAAATCGCTCGCGATATTTTGGATTCGGGTCGCGCGCTGGCCAAACTCAATGAAA
>CAWUMP010000128.1:0-7282 GCA_963923385.1 uncultured bacterium
GGCTCGGAGATGTGTATAAGAGACAGGTATTCGCCTGTCGATGGGTCGGGGGTAGCGGCTGGCGTGCGTCGTAAAAATTCTTTGATGACGTGACTGTTTTCTTGTTCAAACACTGAACAAGTGACATATAACAATTTACCACCGGGGAGGAGCATCTGCCAAAGTGATTCGAGTATACGTAACTGCTGCTGCGCAAAGCCGTCGATATCGCCAAGACGACGTAGCCACTTGATATCAGGGTGTCGACGCACCACGCCCGAACCGCTACATGGGACGTCGGCAAGAATTCGGTCAAATTTTTGGCCGTCCCACCACGTCTCTGGCTGTAGTACATCTCCCACACAGACCTGTGCCGTTAGACCTAAGCGCTGTAAGTTTTGCTCGATCCGCGCGCATCGTTTCGCTGAAATATCGAGCGCCGTTAGTGTGATCTGTGCCGATTCAAGCAAATGGCCGGTCTTTCCACCCGGTGCAGCACATGCATCCAATACGCGCTGTCCCGATTGCAACTGAAGTAATGCAGCGGCGTATTGTGCCCCTGCGTCTTGCACCGACACTTCACCTTGTGCAAATCCAGGTAACGCTTGCATGGGAACAGCCTGTTGGAGGCGTGCGCCGCACTCGCCCACCGGTTGTGCTGAAACGCCCTGTTGTGCTGCTTGGTTTAACCACGCGTCACGTGAAATTCGACGGGTATTAATTCGCACATCCATCGGACCTGCTGTATTACCGGCGCTCAGTATGTTGCTCGCTTGGGTGGGATAACTTGCGCGCAGTAGATCAATCCACCATTGTGGATGCTGTGCCGCGACTTGTGCGTTTGGCGTTGGTTGCTCACTTGGGCTATTTTGTTGTCGTAAATACGTGCGCAAGATGGCATTTACAAATCCGCCTGCGGCTGGTTGCCGCAATAAGGTGCAAGCACGCACAGCTTGATCTACGACAGTGTATTTTGCATGCCGCTCTGATTGCAGCGCGTACAGCGCAGCGTAAATCAACGCACGTATCAATACGTGCGTCTTTGGGCGTGTCGACAGATTGTCGAAGAGCGCTGGAATCACACCGTAAGCGCGTAAGGTGCCATACACGGTATCGCGTACTGCACCGTCGAGTGTTGTTTCGCTGTTGGCTAGACTTGCACCTTGGATCACTTGTGCAATGATTTTTGCGGACGTGGCCAGCGTACGTGCCAGCGTGGTTACTGCGGCTAACGTGTGCGGTGCATCGCGTGACAAACTCACTCCGGAAATGGCAATACGCGTCCAACCTCAATCGGGTGCGCGGCGATAAATTCGGCGCACATTTGACGACGTGCGCCTGGGCGTTGCAGTTGTTGTATTTGTAACGCATCTTCACCACATGCCACACTGATGTAGTCACGTGTCACCGCAAGCACGGTACCCGGAACACCCCGCGCTTTCATCGTTTGTGCCTGCCACACTTTGATAGCCTGACCATCCATCAAAAAATTCGCACCGGGTGCAGGATTAAAGGCACGCACTGTTCGATCGAGTTGATCCGCAGTTTTTCTCCAATCTAAACGCGCTTCGTGTTTTTGGATTTTTGCGGCATAGCTAACGCCATTGGTCGGCTGTGGTGTGGGTACCGGGAAGGCTTGTTGCGCTAACAAGCTCACTAACATGCGTGATCCGCGTCTTGCTAAGCGGTCTTGCAAGCTGGCGGTGGTATCGATGTGATGAATCGTTTCTGCTTCGACGCGCAGTATTGGACCAGTATCTAAGCCAGTATCCATGAGCATGAGTGTCACACCAGTTTGTTCATCCCCGGCGAGAATCGCACGCTGCACTGGCGCAGCACCACGCCATCGCGGCAAGTAAGACGCATGAATGTTGATGTTGCCAAGCGGTGCAATCGCTAATGCGGCTTGCGGCAAAATTAAGCCATAGGCTGCAACGACCAACAGCTCGGGTCGTGCAGCAATCAGGGGTGCAAGTTGCTCAGGCGTGTTTAGGGCTTCTGGTTGCGCAATTGGAAAACCATAGCTGAGCGCGCGTTGCTTAACGGCACTTGCAGTCATTTTTAAACCACGACCTGCAGGCCGATCAGGTTGCGTGAGCACAAGCGCAACCTCATGCCCGGCTTGCACTAGAGCGTCTAAAGCCAATGCAGCAAATTCTGGCGTACCAGCGAATGCAATGCGCATGAAATTAAATTAAGCCGCCTTTGCGGCGTGATGTTTAAGCGCTTTTGCGCAACTGCTTTGCCAGTCGCGCACGTACACGGGTTTGCTTGAGCTGGGAAAGATACTCAACAAAGACTTTTCCTTGCAGGTGATCCATCTCGTGTTGGATACAAACCGCCAGCAAGCCTTGCGCTTCCAATGTAAATAACTTTCCGTTGACATCATAAGCGCGCACCTTCACGCGTTCTGCACGCGGCACCGTATCGTATATTCCCGGTACCGAAAGGCAGCCTTCCTCAATATCAGAATCACCGTGTGCATCAACAATTTGAGGATTCACGAGCGTAATCAGCGAGTCTCTACGGTCTGATACATCGACCACGATCACTTGCTTGTGTACATCTACTTGCGTTGCGGCCAAACCAACACCTGGCGCGGCATACATCGTTTCTGTCATGTCTTGGACAAGCTGCTTCAGGCTCGCATCGAACACCGTGACCGGTGCTGCAAGCTTATTTAGCCGCGCATCTGGATATCGAAGTATGTTCAGTATCGCCATGATCGAAAGACAGTCCGTACTGTAAAAAATTCCGTGTTAAACACCGTGTTAGGTCGTAAACGACGTTGGGCACTAAAGAAAATAGCAGTCACCATGTGCTACATTGCAGCGCGTTATCTTGATTTCAAGTCTCAGAGATAACGAAGACCAATTTCAGGTGAAGACGATGGGTTCTTGGTGCTGCGTTTCACGCTGTGTCAAGAACAATGGCGCCACCGTTTCAAAGACTTTCGCACCCTTATACTTTTGCGCTTACTTTGCTCTCGTACTTTTCACTCGTACTTTGCGCTCAACAAATGTGCTCGCTAAGTGTATCTAAGCTTGTCTAACTGTGCTCGAAAGCTACGCCGAGTCCTACCAAAGTTTATCACATCACTCCTATTTTCATACCCCTTCTCGCGATGTTCCATCGGCCCCCTGAGCAGAAATCAACACCCAATTTTCGACGTCATTCTTCGTTGAGTCTTTCGGATTGAGCCCACCAGACTCTGAGCAACTGTCTTGGCTTTGCCTGACCAATGTCCAGGGCTTAGGCGGGGCAGCCCTGAGAAAACTCTTCAGCGCATTTGGTTTGCCTGCACAAGTATTGGCACAACCAGAACGTGCATTGGCGCAGGTCATTGGCACAGAGCTCGCTCGGGCGGTGCGCCAAGCAAGTCAAGCCGGGACGGGCGCATTTGAACCCACCTTGGCCTGGCTCACAAAACCCGACTGCCATTTGCTGACCTTGGCCGATGCGTCCTATCCGGCGTTGTTATTACAAACCGACGATCCACCTGCCGTTGTCTTTGCCCGTGGTCGTCTGGACTTACTGAGCCAACCGACATTGGCGATGGTGGGCAGTCGCCATGCCACCGCGCAGGGGCTACGCGATGCACGCGCTTTTGCACACGCCTTGAGTGATGGCGGACTCACCATTGTTAGCGGGCTTGCTTTAGGGATTGATACCGCCGCGCACGAAGGCGCCTTACTTGGGCAAGCTAAAACCATCGCGGTTCTTGGGACAGGGATTGATCAAATTTATCCTGCGCGTAACGCTTCACTTTTTGAAAAAATTGCCAGCGAAGGGCTGTTGTTAAGTGAATACCCTTTAGGCGCGCCACCTCTGACCCATCATTTCCCGCGTCGAAATCGCTTAATTAGTGGTTTGTCACGCGGCTGTTTTGTTATTGAAGCCGCGCTCAACAGTGGTTCGCTCATTACGGCACGTTACGCCACGGAACAAGGCCGCGAGGTATTTGCCTTACCAGGGTCAATCCATTCGCCGTTATCGCGCGGCTGCCACGCACTCATCAAACAAGGCGCCAAACTCGTTGATCGCATGGAAGATGTGCTGAGCGAGCTCGGTGTCTGGCCTGCAATGGCTACAACACCAGCATCTAGCAACACAGCGAAACAAAATCCAATCATTACACCTGAGGATGCAGCATTGTTAGCGCATCTGGGTTACGCTCCAATGGATTTAGATACGTTGTGTTTGCGTACCGGCCACAGCGCCGAGACATTGAGTGCTGTATTGTTACAACTTGAGCTTGACGGAAAAATCACCATGCTTCCTGGCGGACGTGTGCAACGATTGTCCTAATTTGTTTTAAGTTGATCGAGTAGACCGAGAAAAAACCGATGTTCGATATCCTTGCCTACTTGTACGAAAATTGCCATCACGCCGATCTTTCACAAGACAGCGCGCGTGTGGTAAAAAAACTATCGGCTGCTGGTTTTGATGATTCCGAAATCAGCGAAGCCTTGGCTTGGCTCGATGGCATGGCGCGTATTCCACAGCGCATGATCCTGAAGCAGCCCGAAAAGTCTCTCGCTGTTCGACATTTTGCAGAACGCGAATGTGACAAGCTCGAGCCTGCGTGTCGTGGTTTTATTATGCATCTAGAGCATATTGGCATCATCGACGCGAGTCTGCGCGAAGTGATTATTGATCGCGCCATGGCTACCAACGCGCAGACGCTTTCCCTAGAACAACTCAAGATTATCGTGCTCATGGTGCTTTGGAATCGGGACACCCCAGCCAACCAATTGCTCGCCGAAGAATTGCTGTCCGAACACGAAGATCGCCTGCCTAACTAAGCGCTGTTGCTTTGCGAAACCGCCGGCATGACATCGGTCTTGGTTGTCAGCAGCTTGCAGTTGCGCTTATCATCGCCCCCCTTTGACGGTCCGGAACGAAATCCAGCGTGAGCAAAAAACTGATCATTGCCGAGAAGCCTTCTGTTGCCAACGACATTGCGCGGGCTTTGGGCGGATTCACTAAACATGGCGATTTCTTTGAAAGCGATGACTACGTGCTTTCATCGGCAGTTGGCCATTTGCTCGAGCTTTCGTTGCCGGAAGAATTCGACGTCAAGAAAGGCAAGTGGTCGTTTGCGCGCCTTCCGGTCATTCCCCCACACTTTGAATTACGCCCCATCGAAAAATCCGAGCCACGTTTAAATGTGTTGCTCAAACTGATGAAGCGTAAAGATGTCGATGGTTTGATCAACGCCTGTGATGCGGGACGCGAAGGCGAATTGATTTTCCGTTACATCGCACAACACGCCAAAACAAAAAAACCAGCGCAACGACTGTGGCTGCAATCAATGACGCAAACTGCAATCCGCGATGGCTTTGAGCGCTTGCGCGAAGACCCGGAGATGCTGCCACTTGCCGATGCCGCAAAGTGTCGCTCTGAAGCTGATTGGCTAGTTGGTATTAACGGCACTCGGGCAATGACCGCCTTCAATTCCAAAGAAGGTGGGTTTTATTTGACCACGGTCGGTCGTGTGCAAACACCAACGCTCACCATTTTGGTTGAGCGCGAAGAGCGGATTCGTGCATTTGTCGCACGTGACTACTGGGAAGTACACGCACGCTTTACAGCAAAAGCCGGCGAATATGCTGGTCGTTGGTTTGACCCGGACTGGAAAAAAGATGAAGCCGACGCCGAACGTAAAGCCGAGCGTTTATGGGATGCAGCGCGCGCCGAAGCAATTCGTGCAGCCTGCGCAGATCAAGTCGGTCGCGTCACCGAAGAAAGTAAACCCTCCACACAAAGCTCACCCTTACTATTTGACTTAACCAGCTTACAGCGTGAGGCCAACGGGCGATTTGGATTTTCTGCCAAAACCACGCTATCGATTGCACAAGCACTTTACGAGCGTCATAAGGTGCTGACCTATCCTCGTACCGACGCACGCGCTTTGCCAGAAGACTATGTCTCCACGGTCAAACAAACCATGGAGATGTTGCGAGAAGGTGGCTACACCAGCTTTGCAAGCCAAGTGCTCAAGGCCGGTTGGGTGAAACCAAACAAACGTATCTTTGATAACAGCAAGATCTCTGATCACTTTGCCATTATCCCAACGCTACAGGCACCAAAATCACTCAACGAAGTCGAACAAAAGTTATATGACTTGGTGGTGCGTCGGTTTTTGGCGGTGTTTTATCCACCCGCCGAATATTTACAAACCACGCGTATCACCAAGGTTGGTGATCACCATTTCCGTACCGAGGGACGGGTACTGGTTAATCCAGGCTGGCTTGCGGTGTATGGCAAAGGCACACAAGAAGAAAACGAAAATCTGCCAGCGATTTCTGACGGCGAAACAGTTCAAACACGCGAGATTGAATGTATTGCCCATCAAACAAAGCCTCCCGCACGGTTTAGTGAAGCGACCTTACTCTCCGCCATGGAAGGTGCAGGTAAGCTCGTTGAAGATGAAGAGTTACGCGAAGCAATGAGTCAAAAAGGCTTGGGAACACCGGCCACGCGCGCTGCCGTGATCGAAGGCTTAATCAACGAAGAGTACGTACATCGGCAAGCACGCGAATTGGTGCCCACTCCCAAAGCGTTTTCCTTGCTATTTGCGTTACGTCACTTCGGTGTTTCAGAAATCACTTCGCCTGAATTAACGGGTGATTGGGAATTCAAACTCAAGCAAATGGAATCGGGCCAATTGCGACGTGAAGAGTTTATGGAGCATATCGAATCAGTCACCCGCGATATGGTCACTCGTATACGTGATGGGGATATTCCTGATACAGCATTTGCTGTTCTGGATGTGCCCTGCCCAAAATGTGGCGCGCAGGTTCAAGAAAACTACCGTAAGTTCCAATGCCAGCAATGTGATTTTAGTTTGTGGAAAGTTCTATCTGGTCGTGAATGGGCGCCCGAAGAAATGAGTACCTTGATTCGTGAACGTAGCGTGGGTCCGATCACCGGGTTTCGCAGCAAAATGGGTCGGCCATTTGCCGCTGTACTCAAGCTCAATGATGAATATCGCCTTGAGTTTGATTTTGGCCAAGACCGATTAGATGGCGAGGGCGACACACCACCCGATTTCACTGGTCAAACACCACTTGGCGCGTGTCCAAAATGTCATGCGTCGGTGTTTGATACCGGCATGGCGTATGTCTGCGAAAAAGCTGTGGGCGCGGCGCGCACTTGTGACTTTCGGTCTGGGAAAATTATCTTGCAACAAACGATCGAACGAGCACAAATGGAAAAGCTGCTCTCGACGGGCAAAACCGACTTGTTGAATCGCTTTATTTCAAAGAAAAATCGTCCGTTTAAAGCTGTCTCTTATACA
>CAWUMP010000129.1:0-7241 GCA_963923385.1 uncultured bacterium
GCGGTCACCAAATAGGAACGGTTTCTGAGTCGAAGAGCTCGACGAGCGTTTCACGGCGGCGCACCAAATGTACCGTGCGACCAGAAACCATTACTTCGGCCGCCCGAGGACGTGTGTTGTAGTTTGAGCTCATCACCATGCCATAGGCGCCAGCTGACATGATCGCAAGACGATCGCCTGGTTGTACCGCCAACAAACGATCCTGAGCCAGAAAATCGCCGGTTTCGCAGACGGGCCCCACCACATCGTAGTGTTGCGCGATGGTATTTGCTGGGGGCGTTTCTTGTAGCGGCAGAACGCCATGCCAAGCTTCGTACAGCGCAGGACGGATCAGATCGTTCATGGCGGCGTCGACGATGACAAAGTTCTTGGCTTCACCGCGCTTGAGATATTCCACCGAGGTCAGCAGCACGCCAGCGTTGCCAACCAAGGCGCGGCCGGGCTCAAGCAAAACCCGTTGGCGTGCATCGCCCAAGGTTTTAAAGAGCGCCGCTAAATAATCTGCCACGGGCGGCGGGGTCTCGTCACGATAACGAATACCTAACCCGCCACCTAAATCTAAATGCTCAAGTGAAATGCCGTCGGTTTGCAGTGTGTCGACAAATGCTAAGACGCGCGTAAGTGCATCGACGAACGGTTGAATCTCGGTAATTTGCGAGCCAATGTGGACATCCATCCCGGTGATATGCAGACCCGAGAGTGCAGCGGCTTTGCGGTAAACACGGGGTGCATCAGCGATCGCGATACCAAATTTATTCTGCTTCAGTCCGGTGGAAATATACGGATGCGTACCTGCATCCACATCGGGATTGACGCGTAATGACACCGGCGCGCGGACGCCCATGTCACGGGCGATGGCATCGAGTCGCTCAAGCTCTGCTTCGGATTCGACGTTAAAACAAAGCACACCGGCTTGCAGCGCAAGACGCATATCAGCGGCGGATTTACCCACGCCAGAAAAAACAATCTTCTTGGCCTCACCGCCAGCGGCAAGCACACGAGCGAGCTCGCCACCGGACACAATGTCAAAGCCTGCGCCAAGTCGCGCAAGCAGCGCCAAGACAGCCAAATTTGAGTTGGCTTTGACGGCATAACAAATCAGCGCGTCGCGACCGGCGCATGCACGAGCAAATTCACCATACGCCGATTCAATGGCAGCGCGTGAATACACATAACACGGCGTGCCGTAGCGTGTGGCAATCTCTGAGAGCGCCACATCCTCGACGCATAATTCACCTGCGCGATAAGTAAAGCTCATGTGCGTTCAGTTCTTGGGTGCGCTGTCGGTATCTGCGGGCTGCGCTGGATAAGGCACAGGTTCTGGTGGTCGAGGTTTGGGTGGCTTGTAGCCCGCTGGTGGCTTGTCGCGTAAATACAGATCACCATATTGTCCGCACGCGCAAACCGTGCCGGTCAACAACACCATCACCAAAACGCGCAAGAAAAAGGGCAAGGAAAACATACCGAGAAGGGGTCCCGACGTAAAATGAACGTTCAATGGTTTTAAAGGCAGGTCGAAATGCTAGCACGCGAGTTGATCAAGCGATGACTGATTCCGAATTTGATATCTTGGCGAGCCACACGTTGCACGCCATTGAGGTGGCCATTGATGCGGTGGCCGAGAGCGCCGATCTTGATCTGGATATTCAAACGAAGCCCGGTGGCATTTTAGATATTGCCTTTGCGGATGGCAGCCGTATTATCGTGAATCGCCAAGCCCCCAGTCAGGAGCTGTGGGTCGCGGCGCGCGCCGGTGGTTATCACTATCGCTGGGACGGCGCGCGTTGGATTGATACGCGCGATCAAACCGAACTCTTTGCGGCGCTATCGCGCTTATTTAGTGCGCAATCCGGCCACGCTGTTATTTTTGCGCAGCCGCGTTAACCGCCGACACGCGCGTTATTTTTAATTGGTGACTGGCGGAGGTTCGGCACTCCCGCCAGGAGCATTTTCACGATAAAAATACTCTGGGCGTTTACCCGCAGGTGTGCCGCCATCGGCATCCAGTCGCACATCGACTATCCCCTCGGGTGCTGTACGCAAAATTTCTGGAACGCCTTTGAGCACTTTTTCCATATAGCTAATCCACACCGGCAGCGCCGTCACGCCACCCGTTTCATTTTTGCCAAGATTTTTTGGTTGGTCATGACCAAACCAAGAGATCCCCACCAGCGAAGGTGAGTAGCCACAGAACCACGCATCGACGTGTTCGTTCGTGGTTCCTGTTTTGCCGGCTAAATCGTGTCGTCCAATTTTTGCAGCGCGCGCGGCCGTGCCATAGCGCGTCACATCTTGCAGCATCGAATCCATGATGAAGGCGTTGCGCGGATCAATCACGCGCTCGGCACCTTCGCCAGCCCGTACGGGATTGGATTGTCCGAGTGGGTTGCCGCGATCATCCACAATGCGTTGAATGAAATACGGCTGGACGAGATAACCCCCGTTCGCAAAAACCGCATAGGCACGTCCCATTTGCAATGGCGTAACCGCGCCAGCGCCAAGAGCCATCGTGAGGTACGCGGGATGACGCTCAGCATCAAACCCAAAACGCGTGATGTAGTCTTGCGCGTACTTAGTGCCAATCGCTTGCAAGATACGAATCGAAACCATGTTCTTTGATTTGGCTAATGCGGTGCGCATGCGCATCGGACCCTCGAATTTGCCGTCGTAGTTTTTAGGCTCCCAACGTTGGCTACCGGTGACATCGGCCTCAACAACAATGGGCTCGTCGTTGATAATCGTGCTCGGTGTAAATCCTTTTTCAAGCGCAGCCGAATAAATAAACGGCTTAAATGAAGAACCAGGCTGGCGCCATGCTTGGGTCACGTGGTTGTATTTGTTACGCCCAAAATCAAATCCACCGACCAAGGCCCGTATCGCCCCATCGTTGGGATCGAGGGACAAAAAGGCAGCCTCAGCTTCGGGTAGTTGCGTGAACTGCCAGGCGTTTTTTTCATCTTTTTGAATACGTACGATCGAGCCGCGACGTAAGCGTTTTTGAGGGGCTGTTTTTTCATCCAATGCACGCGCGACAAATTTGAGCCCATCGCCAGAGAATAAAAGCTTTTGACCCTGACGCGTCACGATGATGACTTCTTTCGCATTTGCCGAAAGGACCAGTGCGGCGGCGAGATCATCGTTATCGTTGATGTCGGCGAGTGCTTCTTCAAAGTCATCATCGGTCGCGTCGGCTTTGAGCTCAACAAACCCTTCTGGGCCGCGATAGCCGTGTCGCCGATCGTAGTCAAGTAACCCCGCGCGTAATGCGCGATACGCTGCTTCTTGATCGGCTTTACGTAATGTGGTGTAGACGCGAAAGCCTTTGGTATACACATCAGCTGGATATTGTTCATACACCGCTTGACGTACCATTTCGGCCACAAACTCAGCATGAATGCCAAAGTCATTTGCTTCGCGCTTGACAGTGAGTGGTGCTTTGACTGCCTCAGCAAATTGCGCTTCGGTGATGTGACCCAATTCACGCATACGACGCAGTACGTACTGTTGACGTTGTTTCGCGCGAGTGGGGTTGACCACGGGATTAAATGTCGAAGGCGCTTTGGGTAAGCCAGCAAGCATCGCGGCTTCGGGTAAGGTGAGTTTGTTGAGCGTGGTGCCGTAATAAATTTGTGCCGCGGCGGCAAATCCATAGGCGCGCTGACCTAAATAAATTTGATTCACGTACAACTCGAGAATTTGATCTTTCGACAGGTTGTTCTCGATTTTGAACGCGAGTAACGCCTCATACACTTTACGGGTCAGCGTGCGTTCTGAAGATAAAAAGAAATTCCGCGCCACTTGCATGGTGATGGTGCTGGCGCCTTGCCGTCGACCACCCGACGTGAGGTTGGCGTAGGCCGCGCGCAACACACCCACATAGTCAATTCCGGTGTGTTGATAAAAACGCTCATCTTCGGCTGCCAAAATGGCTTGCTTGAGATGGTCGGGTACGTCTTGGATGGCAACAACCGCACGCCGCTCTTCACCAAACTCACCGATTAGCGTTCCCTCGGCTGTGTAGATGCGTAGCGGAATTTTTGGCTGATAGTCGGTGAGTACCTCAAGCGAGGGCAGGTTCGGCCACGCCAACACAATGACTAAACCAAGCGCGCAAGCACCAATTGCCCCGAGACCGGCAAATAGCGCCAAGGGAAAGGCTAAATAACGTAACCATGCGGGTGATCCGGGTGGCTTGGGTGGTGTAGCGCTGGGGCGTGGCAAGGCAGAACACCTTAGTTAAAAAAACAATAATTTACCTTATCGCTGAGGGGCTTGACTTTACACTGCCCAAATCGTTGTACGCATTTATAAAACAAAAATCACGTTTCGATCCGCATCTGCTACTGATCGGCGACATTTTCGAAGAGTCGCAAACCGCAACTGAGAACCGTGTGCCAGTGTTGGGTGAGCTGCCCTTGATTGGGATGTTTTTTCGCAATCAACGCAAAGCAACATCGCGCACCGAGCTGTTGGTATTCATCACACCACGTATCGTGACGGATCAAGCCGCAGCACGTTAATTTCGTTTCCGATACCCGATACAATGCGCCCATGGAGCAAGGGGCGAGCATTTTTCTCGTTGGCCTGATGGGCGCAGGCAAGACCACTGTGGGTCGGTTGCTTGCGCGCCGTTTGGGCTGTCGATTTGTGGATGCAGATGTTGAAATTGAACGGCGCTGCGGCGTGAAAATTCCAGTGATCTTTGAAATTGAAGGCGAAGCCGGATTTCGTGCCCGCGAACGTGCGGTGATTGCTGAGCTGTCCGCAGAGACCGGTATTGTGTTGGCTACAGGTGGTGGCGCGGTGATGGATCCAGACACGCGGGCTGACTTAGCGCAACGCGGTTTGGTCCTGTACTTACACGCACAACCGCGCGATTTATATTTTCGTACGCGACACGATAAAAACCGCCCGCTACTGGCTAACGCACCGGATGCCTTGGCAAAACTCACCGAACTCTATGCAGCGCGCGATCCGTTGTATCGGGCCGTCGCCGACCGCATCATTGATACCGGTCCACAGGGCGTGCAAGTCCTCATGCGTCAAGTACTTTCAGAATTGCCCGAGCCATGGCATCAGTCCGCGTAGAACTCGGCGAGCGTAGCTACCCGATTGAGGTCGGCGCAGGTTTACTGGCTGATGCAACGCGCTATCGCCCATTTGTGCGCGGCCAACGCGCGGTTATTGTGACTAATACGGTGGTGGGGCCGATTTACTTGGCGCAGGTCAAGCAAGCCTTACACACCTGCGGTCTCGAGGTACTTGAGATCGTCCTACCCGATGGCGAAGCGCACAAAACCGACGCTTCGCTCAATCAGATTTACGACGCGATGCTGCGCGCTCGCTGTGATCGCGGCGTGACAGTGATTGCATTGGGTGGTGGCGTGATTGGTGATTTAGCCGGCTTTGCCGCCGCGACATATCAACGCGGCGTGCCGTTTATTCAAGTGCCCACCACGTTGCTCTCGCAAGTTGATTCGTCGGTTGGTGGAAAAACCGGCATCAATCATCCGTTGGGCAAAAACATGATTGGTGCGTTTTATCAACCGCAAGCAGTGATTTCGGATGTTGCTGCGCTCAACAGTTTGCCCGAGCGTGAATTACGCGCTGGCATTGCAGAAGTGATCAAGCACGGATGTATTGCCGATGCGGAATTTTTTGCTTGGCTAGAAACCCACATGCCCAAACTGCTGGCACGTGATCCGGTTGCGCTCACCCATGCGGTGGTGCGCAGCTGCGAAATCAAGGCCGCCGTTGTCGGCTCGGATGAGCGCGAGTCTGGGTTGCGCGCCATCCTAAATTTTGGCCATACGTTTGGGCACGCGATTGAAGCCGGCTTGGGTTACGGCGAATGGGTGCATGGTGAGGCCGTTGCTGCTGGGATGGTGATGGGCGCTGAGTTATCGATGCGTGCTGGTTTGATCTCGCTCCAAGATGTAAAGCGAGTACGTGCTCTCGTTAAAGCCGCCGGTTTACCATTCGAAGGACCCAAGGAATTGTCGGAGGCACGTTATCTAGAGCTGATGGCGATCGACAAAAAAGCCAGCGGCGGGCGTATTCGTTTTGTGGTGCTTGAACGCATTGGCGCCGCAAATGTGCGTGGTGACTTTGCCGATCAAACGGTGTGCGAAAGTATTCGAGCCTGCGCGCGCATCTAAGAGCGTCTTGCCCGTAATGACCGGCCAAATAAAAGACGCGATTTAGCCAGATACAGTTTGGCGCCGGCCTGCGTTCGGCCGGCTCTTGATTCACATCCCCCCGGCGCGTATATTCACCGGTTCGCCCTGCGTTTTGTGCGGGGCCGCAACGTCGAGCGGCTCCCCTTATATTTCAGAGGTTTACCGTGGTTCAAGCCCTTTTGCCGGCCGCCCAAGGCCTGTACGACCCTGCCAACGAGCATGACGCTTGTGGCGTCGGCTTTGTCGCAAATATTAAAGGGGTCAAAACCCACGCCATTATTGAGCAGGGTTTAACCATTTTAAAAAATCTCGATCATCGCGGCGCGGTGGGTGCAGACCCATTGGCTGGTGATGGCGCGGGCATACTCATTCAAATACCGGATGCGTTTTATCGCGAAGAATTTGCGGCGCGTGGAATCAAATTACCGCCCGCTGGTGCGTACGGCGTGGGCATGGTGTTTTTGCCGCAAGAACCAGCCAGTCGTCTAGCCTGCGAATACGAAATTGAGCGCGCGATCAAAGATGAAGGCCAAGTTTTAATTGGTTGGCGAGATGTGCCTTGCGACCCAACCGGTTTAGGCGAGTCAGTTAAAAAAATCGAGCCGGTGATTCGTCAGGTATTTATCGGACGTGGTGCGGGCGTCACCGTGACTGATGCGTTAGAACGCAAGCTCTACATCATTCGTAAATCCTCAGGGCATGCGATTCAGGCATTGCGTTTGCGTCATGGCAAGGAGTTTTATGTGCCCTCGATGTCAGCGCGCACGGTGGTCTACAAAGGAATGCTATTGGCGGGTCAGGTCGGTTCGTATTACCGCGATTTGCAAGATCCGCGCTGTACCTCGGCGCTCGCGTTGGTGCATCAGCGGTTCTCGACCAATACGTTTCCCACGTGGGACTTAGCGCATCCCTTTCGGTTGATCGCGCATAACGGCGAAATCAATACCCTGCGTGGAAACGTAAATTGGATTCGCGCACGCCAAGGGGCAATTTCTTCACCTATTTTGGGCAAAGATCTCGATAAGTTGTGGCCGCTGATTTATGACGGCCAATCTGATTCGG
>CAWUMP010000130.1:0-7177 GCA_963923385.1 uncultured bacterium
TATCGTCGGCAGCGTCAGATGTGTATAAGAGACAGATCGTGCAAGACGCGATGCTGCGACTGGCTGAAAAATATGGCGATCGACCCAGCGCCGAATTACCCATGCTTTTTCAGCGTATCCTGCAAAATGCCATTCGCGACTACTATCGCCGCAGCAAAGTGCGCTCCGCTTGGAGCGTGCTTCTGGGCACCCTCGGTGCCGGGCGCGAAGGCGAGGAAGATTTCGACCCGCTCGACACCCTAGAGGTCGAGGCACGCTCCGAGGGAGAAGCGTCCCCGCAGACCCAGCTCGAGCAATCGCAAGTTATTGAAGTTATTGAAGAAGAAATAAGTCGCCTACCGGCACGTCAACGTGAAGCCTTCCTCATGCGTTACTGGGAAGAGTTAGACGTTGCCGATACGGCTGCGGCGATGGGGTGCTCCGAGGGGAGCGTGAAAACCCACTGCTCTCGCGCTACACACGCACTAGCAACTGCACTACGCAATAAAGGGATCACGCTTTGAATTTGCTTGCCCCCTTGCAGCAGTTCTTCGTCAACGCGGTTTTGGCTTCAACTGCTTTTTATTTTCGTTTTAATCCACGCTCTTACGGGCTCTGAATATGCGCAACGAACTGCAATTTGCTGATCGTGTTCGACAGACCCTCAACCAGGGAACGCAACTGGATGGGCGCATTCTTACGCGCTTACGCTTGGCACGTGAAACCGCCCTGCGTCGTCAGCGTATCGCCATCACCGAATCGCCATTGGTTCTCGCTGGCGCAGCCCCAAGTACCCCCTCCAATCAATCAGGCCAATTCTTTGCACAAGCTTGGCGATTTGCGTTGCCGTTACTGCTTGCACTGGCAGGGCTTTTTGCCACACATGCATGGCAACAAAACCAACTCGTGTCTGATATCGCGGATATCGACGCGCGCTTACTTACCGACGACTTACCACTGGATGCCTACCTCGACACAGGGTTTGAGGCCTGGCTCAAAAAACGCGCCGCACTTCACCACAACGAACCGTGATCAATTTCCAGCTCCATACACGCTCCTCAACATTTGGCCGCTCCACGCTTGTCGGCTTGCTGTTGTGCGCGTTTTTGCTGGGCTGGACGGGTCATAGTTTTGCAAACGATGCCGTAAAAAAAGCGCCAATGTGGTCTGAGCTGAATGCGGAACAAAAACAAATTCTGGAACCGCTGGCAAATGACTGGGATCACATCGACACTCAGCGTCGTGCCAAGTGGCTACGTATTGCAAAACAATTTCCTTCGCTACAAGTGGCAGAGCAAGAGCGCATCACTTCGCGGATGAAAGGTTGGGCACGACTAACCACCGAACAGCGTCAAGCAGCGCGTGAACGCTACCGTAAGATCGGCTCGCTCCCACCAGAAAAGCGTCAGGCTGTGCTCGATGAATGGCTGGCTTATCAGCAATTGCCAGAGCACATCAAACAGCGCTTCGCTACGCCAAACAACAAAAAAGCGGAAATCCGCTCAGATGTTCGTAAACGCGCACGCATCGCGAAAAAAGCGTCGCCCACTGCTGTGACAGAGGCCGACCCATACCTCGTCGATCCAGCGAACGCCGCCATCAACGGCCCAGCCGCCACACCGTAATTCGCGCCCCAGCGCGCTGCGCTTTTGGCTGAAATCACCCCCTCGTTGCGCAGACGTCTCGGCAGCATGGTCTATGAAGGGCTACTGCTCTTTGCCGTTGCGTTTTTGGGTACCTGGATTTTTCAATTCGCGCTCGCCGGCACAGGCCTAAACGAATGGAAACGCCACGCGTTGCAGCTCTACCTCATTTCCGTATTCGCGCTCTATTTCAGCTGGTTTTGGGTACGTGGCGGCCAAACGCTGGCCATGAAAGCTTGGCATATTCGCTTAGTGATGCAAGACGGATCACGATTACGCCTGCGCCACGCGTTGCTGCGATTTTTCTTTGCCACATGCACCGTGGGTGGCTTTGCCCTTGGCGTTTTAACCGCCGTTGCCTATGGCAGATTATGGCTGAGCATGTTGCTCGCTTTGGTCTCGAGCATCGGTCTGGCCTGGGCTTGGGTCGACCGCGACGGACAATTTCTCCACGATCGTCTTGCCGGCACGCGACTGCGCAGCACAAAAACGCTCGCTAACGACGCTCGACCCACCACATCATTGCCATCGCCGCAAACAGAAAAGCAACACTAGGGACAATCGCGGAAGCGATGGGTGGCCAATGCTGCAACAGGCCCACATGCGAAAACAAACTGTTCAGCATATAAAAAAATATGCCGAGCAAAATACCAAGAAAAACCTTCACGCCAACCAAGCCGGCGCGTGCATGCAAATAAGCAAAGGGTAAGGCTAGGGCCATCATCACCAAGATGGCAAACGGATACCAAATTTTTTTCCAAAAAGCGATTTCGTAACGTTCGGTTTTTTGTCGATTACCAGACAAATGTTCGATGTATTTATACAGCCGCCAAGCCGACATGCGCTCCGGATCAACGATCAGCACATTCAATAACTCAGGGCTTAACGCAGAGCGCCAGTCTTCCACCTGTGCGCGCGAGGCTTGTGGGCCACTCGCCGCAAAGGTCGTACGACGAATATCGGTTAAGCGCCACATGCTATCGCCAAGATACTCTGCACGTTTAGCTGCACTCACACGCATCAAGCGGTAGCTTGCATCGAACTCGTAAATACTGATGCCATTCAGTGATGCGCCAGCACCTGCTTCACCCACATTAATAAACGTGCGTCCGTCTTTAAACCACAAGCCAGATTTCATCTGCTGACCGATCATAGATCGCTTGGCATTTACCTTGATAGCCTGCGCCTCACGTTCAGTAAACGGGGCAATTCCCTCGCCCAAAATGAACGTCAACACCACAAAAGGCAAACCTACGCGCAACAAGATCCGCGCTGCCATGGCTGGCGACAGACCTGCTGCACGCATCACGGTAAATTCTGAGTGGCTCGCCAACTGAGCAAGGGCATACATCGCACCAATCAGCACCGCGACGGGCACCAGCTCATAAGCGCGCGCCGGAATAGCCAGCACCACGTAGGCCAAAATTTCGCGTAACTGATAGGTACCCACACCCAAATCGCCAATTTCGTGCACAAAATCAAAGAACGCAAACAAGGCAACAAAACTGGCCAATACAAACAGCACTGCACCGCCAATCTGGCGACCCAAATAGTTCTGTAACGTTGGCGGCGTGTGCAGCCACTGGTCCAACCGGATACGCGTCAGCAATGCCAGCTTCATGCGCGTTGCCGTTTCCATTGAATGCGCTGAAACATTCCCATGCGGTGCGCAAACATCGCGATAACCACCAAAAGCATCACCACATGGATGACCCAGACGCCGAGTCCAAAATACAACTTACCTTGGGCGACACGTACCTGCATGAGTGAAAGTAAATTTGAATACACCATGAAGGTCAGCATGGCCAACAACAAATGAATCGATCGACCTGCACGCGGATTCACAAAACTCATCGGGATCGCGAGTAGCGAAAGAATCAGCGCCAGCACTGGTACACCTAGACGCCACACCAGCTCGCCCAGATTTTGCGGTGTCGGTAAGCGCATCAATTCAAGGGTCGAGAGCTCACGCTGCGTTGCTACTGGCCCATCGCCCTCTTTGACTTCGATACGCGTTGCATAACGCTCGAAGGCCATCACGCGATAGTCCATCTCACCGGGCACTCCCTCATAGCGGCGTCCGTTCTCTAGCACCAAAAACCGATCGCCGTTGTCTGCCACCTCAACGTGACCTGTGGTGCTCACCATAATGCCAGGGCGCTGTAACTGGACCGAACTCACAAACACGTTACGCACTTGCGTCGCATCGCCGACAACTGACTCAACAAAGAAGACGCGATCCTTACTGCTGGATTCACCAAACACACCGGGCGTGACACGCGATACTTCATCGCGGTTATCAATACGCGAACGGTACTCCTCACTTTTTTGCGCCGCCCAAGGTGAAGCCCAAGTCGACAGCACGGCAATCAACAACACCAACGGCATGGCAAAACTCAGTACGGGCTTAATCCAATCGGCGAGCGATAAGCCCGAGTTAAACCAAATCACCATTTCAGAGTCACGATAGCTGCGGGTGAGCACGAGCAGCACCGTCACAAATAAGGTCAACGACAACAACATCGGCAACACGCTGAAATAAAAAAAGCCCAGAAACGCAACCACCGTATCCGTGGGGACTTTACCCCCCGCGGCTTGGCCCAACAGACGCACCAAGCGCGTGGTAATCACGATCAACGAAAGCGTCATAAAGACTGCACCGGCAAAACCGGTCAACTCTCGCACTAGTGCTCGCTGGAAAATCATCGATATCCGCTCAAAGGCCAGCAAAAGAAGTCAAGGAACGCATTTGCGCGCTGGGCGAAACATGCGAAGATTGGATCCGACGCGGATTGCGCTGCACGCGACTTTTTCTGCACAAAAAACCGCACCGATCGCTACAACTGTTGGCAACGTCAACTTCAGACGGTTGGCGCAGTCAACACCATGCGATGTATTTACACTGACATCACCACGGGAAAACGCAATGGAATTTAGCATAAAAGCCCTCAAGCCCGAGCATCGTAAAACCGGTTGTTTGGTTCTTGGCGTCCACAGCAACGCAGACACACTCACGCTGAGCAGTGCCGCGCGCGCTGCTGACCAAGCCAGTCATGGCGCCATCAAGCGCTTATTAAAGCGCGGTGATCTCGCGCCTCGGGCGGGAGCGACGCTGCTGGTGCATGACCTAGAAGGCATTGCCGCCGAGCGCGTTTTACTCGTCAATTTTGGCGTCGGTAAAACCAATGAAACCGCCTACCGCGACGCCTGCCGCGCGGCTGCGCTTGTACTGCGAGACCTCGGCGCACAACAAGCGATCGTCACGCTGACACAAATCGCTGTCACCGGACGCACTCACGCATGGAATATTCGCCAGTTCGTTGGCCAGTGTCGCGAAGTGTTTTATCGCTTCGAACAACTCAAAACGCTCAAAAAATCAGGCCCCATTAAGCTGACGCAGATTGTGCTTGTTCCAAAAGAAGCGCGTATCACCGCTGCACTCGAGCAAACACTTAAAGAAGCGCTCGCCACCGCTGATGGTACTGATCTGGCACGCACGCTGGGTAACTTACCGGGTAACTTATGTACGCCGACCTATCTTGCCGAACAAGCACGCAAACTCGCTCGTGAGTTCAAGCTTGGCATTGAAGTGCTCGAACAACGTGACATGGAAAAACTCGGCATGGGCGCGCTGCTTTCCGTCACGCGCGGTTCGCGTCAACCGCCCAAACTGATTGTGTTGCGTTATTTGGGCGGTGCAAAAAAACAAAAACCCTTGGTGCTCGTCGGCAAAGGCATCACCTTCGATACTGGTGGCATTTCCCTCAAGCCCGGTGGCGAGATGGATGAAATGAAATTCGATATGTCAGGTGCCGGTAGCGTGTTAGGAACGTTGCGCGCCTTGGCCGGGATGCGCGCGCCAGTCAATGTCATCGGTGTCATCCCAACCTGCGAAAACATGCCCGGTGGAAATGCCACGCGTCCTGGCGATGTGGTCACCACAATGTCTGGACAAACCGTTGAAATCCTCAACACGGACGCAGAAGGCCGACTCATTTTGTGTGACGCACTGACATACGCCGAGCGTTTTGAACCCGAAGTCGTGGTGGATATCGCCACACTCACTGGTGCATGCGTGATTGCATTGGGTCATGTGGTCAGCGGCCTATTTGCTAACGACAACGCGTTAGCCCATGCGCTTGAAACAGCTGGCGATGATGCCTGGGATCGCGTCTGGCGCATGCCGCTCTGGGAAGACTATCAAGCGCAGTTGCACTCTAATTTTGCGGATATGGCCAATATTGGAGGGCGACCTGCAGGGAGCGTCACAGCGGCGTGTTATCTCGCGCGCTTCACCAAAAAAATGCGCTGGGCACACTTAGATATCGCTGGCACCGCTTGGAAAAGCGGGCGAGACAAAGGATCCACCGGGCGGCCGGTGCCGCTGCTGACGCGCTTTGCACTTCGCCACGCTGGCGCTAAAGACTAATTTGCCCGTACTGCGCGCATGACATCGGTTGATTTTTATTTCAATGCCAGCGACAAGCTTGCGGTTGCTTGTCGCTTGGCAGCCAAAGCACACGCCGCGCAACACACGGTGTTAATTCTGACCCCAGATGCTCGCGCAGCGGAACAACTCGATCGTTTGCTCTGGAGTCATCAAGCGTTGAGTTTTGTGCCACATTGTCTTGCCAGCGACGCACTGAGCAATGAAACGCCGGTATTAATTGCTACGCCCGAGGATCCATTCATCGAGCGCACACTCATGATCAACCTGGCGCCGCACTGTCCATTAAAGTTCGAGCGCTTTACGCGCTTACTCGAATTGGTCAGTGATGAACCCAATGACCGAGCGCTTGGACGCGAGCGCTATCGCTTTTACAAAGACCGCGGTTACGCACTGACCCATCACGATTTAGCGACACGTCCAACAAACAACGCCTAGCGCAGGCAGCGGTTGGTATAATCGTTCTCTTTCCGATTCATTCGCGCTCCAGCGCGCCCCGGTATGTCACTCGATAAAAGTTTTGACCCGCAAGCCATCGAGCAACGCTGGTATGCGCAATGGGAATCTGCCGGTTACTTCGCCGCAGGTACACAAGCCGATCGTCCCGCCTATTGCATTCAATTGCCTCCACCGAATGTCACCGGCGTGTTGCATATGGGTCATGCGTTTAATCAAACCATCATGGATGCGCTCACGCGCTATCACCGTATGCGTGGGTTGAATACCTTGTGGGTGCCTGGTACCGATCACGCCGGTATTGCCACGCAAATCGTCGTAGAGCGCCAACTCGAACAACAAGGTATTTCTCGACACGATCTTGGTCGCGAAAAATTTGTCGAAAAAATTTGGGCCTGGAAAGAGCAATCGGGCTCAACCATCATGCAACAAATGCGCCGTGTCGGCGCTTCGTGCGATTGGTCGCGCGAATACTTCACCATGGACAACAAACTGTCCTCGGTGGTGACCGAAACGTTTGTGCAGCTCTTTGAACAAGGTCTCATTTACCGCGGTAAGCGCTTAGTCAATTGGGATCCGGTGCTGCTCACGGCCGTGTCTGATCTTGAAGTCGAAAGCGAAGAAGAAGACGGTCATCTCTGGCACATTCGTT
>CAWUMP010000131.1:0-7149 GCA_963923385.1 uncultured bacterium
ATGTAACACCGCGCCAGCCGTAGCTGCGGCACAGGCGAGCGTGAGCATGGCTGCAAAGCCTGCGCTCCAAGTGCCAAAGCGGGTAACGAGCCAAGCAATCAGGATGGGTGCGAAAAACTGACCCAGCTGCGAGGCTTGCATGATCATGCCGTTGGTGGTGCCGACATGTGCGGCGCTGCGTGCATGTTGCGGAACACCAGACAAAATGGCGCAGGGTACAAAGCCGCCGATCAATGAAAACGCAAGACAAGCGACGTAACGACCTGCGTCTGGCGCGAGATCTAAAAATATAAACGCTGCGGCTGCACCTTGGCCAACGGATCCGAGCATCACCAAGGTGCCTCGCGACCATCCGCGTTGCAGAAATTGCGCGCCGATCAAATTACCCGGCACATTCACTCCTACCATGCCCGCAGTGAACCAAGCGGCCAAACTGGCGCTGGCGCCACGTTCAACGGCAAACGTAGGTAACCACACCATCACCGCTGCCCACTGTGCGGTGTAAAACAAAAACGCAATGGACAAAGCGATGCTTGCTGGTTGCGACAGTGATTCACGCGTGAAGCGCCACCACGAGCGTTGCAAGGTGCTGGGTGTGCTGTGCACCGTTGCCCAAAGTGCCACGAACACAAGGCCTGCAAAAATGGCGTGTAACCACCACAAACCACGCCAGCCGATCAATGGCGTCAATAACGGCGCGAGGACCAATGCAGCACATGCACCAGCTGGCATGTAAGTGCTCCATAACGCTAAGCCGCGTTGTCGGATCACGGCGTCCTGTGTCGCTGCCATCAGCGCAACCCCAGAAACGGTGACGATAATGAAGCCCATGCCTTCCATAAATCGGCTGAGTAATAACGCAGCGTAGTGCGGCGCAAGTGCACCTAAGAGGCCACCGGCAAACAGTAACGCAAGTCCCGTCAGTGCTAAGCGCTTGTGACCATAACGATCGGAGAGTGCGCCGGTTGCAATCCCCATCACTCCGCCAAGCACATTCATCATGGTGGCAATGAAGCTGGTTTCAAGCAGCGTGAGATCGAGATCAGCGCGAATGAGTGGCAACGCCGGGGGGACCTTGCCGACAAAAGCGCCGCACATCAAGCCGCTGCAATACACAGCGAGCATTGCGCTTTGCGCAGAAGCCTTTAAGCGCATGGGGTAGGGCGTTGTCGATTCAGTGCGTTGCGCGTCGACTGAATCGACAACACCAACGGCTTACGCCGCGTTGACCGGAATTTTAAATTCGCGAATCTTGCTTTCCCATTGCGCCGGCCCGGTGTTGTGAACGGATTCACCAGTCGAATCGACTGCAACCGTGACTGGCATATCTTCGACTTCAAATTCGTAGATGGCTTCCATGCCTAAATCAGCAAAGCCAACGACACGTGATTTGCGAATTGCTTTCGACACTAAATAGGCTGCACCACCCACCGCCATCAGATAGGCGGCTTTGTGTTTGCGAATCGCTTCGATCGCCACCGGACCACGTTCAGCTTTTCCTACCATCGAAATCAAACCGGTTTGCGCCAACATTGTTTCGGTAAATTTATCCATACGCGTCGCCGTGGTGGGGCCGGCAGGTCCAACCACTTCGTTACGGACCGGATCGACCGGTCCGACGTAATAAATCACACGATTCGTAAAATCAACGGGTAGTTTTTCGCCTTTGGCGAGCATGTCTTGAATACGTTTGTGGGCAGCATCGCGGCCCGTGAGTAACTTGCCCGAAAGTAATAAACGATCGCCGGGTTTCCATGCAGCGACTTCAGCAGGCGTGAGTGTGTCTAAATTGACCCGCTTAGATTGTGTGGATGCGCTCCAAGTCACTTGCGGCCAATCGGCAAGCTTGGGCGCCTCGAGCTCTGCAGGACCGGAGCCATCGAGTACAAAGTGTGCGTGTCGAGTGGCTGCGCAATTTGGAATCATCGCGATCGGCTTGTTGGCAGCGTGCGTTGGGTAAGAAAGAATCTTCACATCCAGCACCGTCGATAACCCACCCAAGCCTTGCGCACCGATACCGAGCGCGTTGACCTTGTCATAGAGCTCGATACGTAGTTCTTCTTCTTGATTGGCCGGGCCGCGTGCTTTGAGCTCTGCCATATCAATTGGCTGCATCAACGATTCTTTGGCCATCATCATGGCTTTTTCAGCGGTACCGCCTACGCCGATACCGAGCATGCCAGGCGGACACCAACCGGCACCCATGGTGGGCACGGTTTTTAAAACCCAATCGACCACTGAGTCGGAAGGGTTGAGCATCGCAAATTTGGATTTTGCTTCGGAGCCACCGCCTTTCGCGGCCACTGTGACTTCGAGCGTGTTACCCGGAACGACCTCGTAGTGAATCACTGCGGGCGTGTTGTCGCGGGTGTTTTTGCGCGTAAATAACGGATCCGCCAACACCGACGCACGCAACTTGTTGTCTGGATGGTTGTATGCGCGGCGCACGCCTTCGTTGACCATGTCTTCGACGCTACGTTTTCCGGCCCATTGCACCTGCATGCCGATCTTTAAATACACATTCACGATTCCCGTGTCTTGGCAGATGGGGCGATGGCCCTCGGCACACATGCGTGAGTTCGTTAGGATTTGCGCGATGGCATCTTTTGCCGCGGGCGATTGTTCGCGATCGTAGGCACGTCCCAAAGACTGGATGTAATCCTTCGGGTGGTAATAGCTGATGTATTGCAGTGCGTCGGCAATGCTTTGGATGAGATGGTCTTCGTGGATAGTGGTCATGGTCGATTCAAGGCGGGAGAGTGAAAAATGAGACCCTGTTTTCGGATAGGCGGAAGTGGCTTTACAGGGCGCCCGATTGATGTTTCTATTTTAATTGTAGCGTACCCTGTTCCATCAATAAGGACGCGGAAATTTTCGATTTGGCCAATCTGCCCAGACAGAGCCGTCTGCATCATCCAACCGTTGTAGAGGAGACCGACATGGCAACAACCATTGAATCTGTGTTGCACGAAAACCGACGCTTTGCGCCGTCGGCCCAAATGGTCAAGCAGGCCAATATCTCTGGGATGCCAGCGTATGAGGCGCTATGCGCCGAAGCCGAGCGTGACTTTGAGGGCTTTTGGGCGCGTCTCGCGCGCGAGCATTTGCTCTGGAAAAAACCGTTTACCCAAACGCTCGATGAATCGAACGCGCCGTTTTTTAAATGGTTCCATGATGGTGAATTAAATGCCTCGTATAACTGCTTAGATCGACATCTCAAGACGCAGCCAAACAAAACGGCGATTATTTTTGAAGCCGACGATGGCAAGGTCACTACCGTCACGTATCAAGCGCTGTATCACGCGGTCTGTCAGTTTGCTAATGCGCTGAAATCACGCGGTATCAAAATGGGCGATCGCGTGATTGTATATATGCCTATGTCGATTCAAGCCGTGGTTGCAATGCAAGCTCTGGCGCGTATTGGCGCCACGCACTCGGTGGTATTTGGTGGATTTTCGGCCAAATCATTGCAAGAACGTATTGTCGATGCAGGGGCGGTCGCGGTGATTTGCGCCGACGGGCAGTATCGCGGTGGTAAAGAAATCCCGCTAAAGCCGGTGGTCGATGAGGGGATTGCGTTAGGCGGTTGCGAGAGTATCGCTAACGTGATCGTGTACAAACGTACGGGCTCGCCAATCGCCATGCAATCGGAACGTGATCATTGGTGGGATGCCCTCACCAAAGATCAACCCGATACCTGCGAACCGACGTGGGTGAATGCTGAGCATCCCTTATTTATTTTGTACACCTCCGGTTCGACCGGTAAACCTAAGGGCGTACAACATTCCACCGCTGGGTATTTGCTTTGGACCATGCTCACCATGCAATGGACCTTTGATCACAAGCCCAATGATGTGTTTTGGTGTACCGCTGATGTGGGTTGGGTGACGGGGCATTCGTATGTGTGTTACGGGCCCTTAGCAATGGGTTCGACAGAAATTATTTTTGAAGGTGTGCCCACGTATCCGGATGCCGGACGGTTCTGGAAAATGATTCAAGATCACAAGGTCACCGTGTTTTATACCGCACCGACCGCGATTCGATCGTTGATCAAAGCGGGTGCGGACTTACCGAAGCAATATGACCTCACCAGTTTGCGAATTTTAGGCACCGTGGGTGAACCCATTAATCCAGAGGCATGGATGTGGTACCACCGCACAGTGGGTGCAGAACGCTGCCCTATTGTGGATACATGGTGGCAGACCGAAACGGGCGGACACATGATCACACCGCTGCCAGGCGTGACATCGACAAAACCCGGCTCGTGTACGTTGCCGTTGCCGGGCATCATGGCTGCAATCGTCGATGAGACGGGGCACGATGTTGAAAAAGGCAAGGGCGGTATTTTGGTGATCAAGCGCCCGTGGCCATCGATGATTCGTACCATTTGGGGTGACCCAGAGCGCTTCAAGAAAAGCTATTACCCGGAAGATTTTCAAGGCAAGTATTACCTCGCCGGTGATGGTGCAAATCGTGATCAAGATGGCTATTTTTGGATCATGGGGCGTATTGATGATGTGTTGAATGTCTCTGGCCATCGATTAGGCACCATGGAAATCGAATCGGCTTTAGTGGCCAATACCGCGTTGGTGGCCGAAGCAGCGGTGGTCGGACGTCCGGATGATCTGACCGGCGAAGCTGTGTGCGCGTTTGTGGTGTTAAAAGGCGCGCGGCCAACCGGGGATGCGGCGAAAAAAATTGCTGCAGAACTACGCGATTGGGTGGCTAAAGAAATTGGCCCAATCGCTAAACCCAAAGACATTCGCTTTGGCGACAATCTGCCAAAAACGCGTTCTGGAAAAATCATGCGTCGCTTATTGCGCTCGCTGGCTAAGGGCGAAGAGATCACGCAAGATATTTCCACGCTCGAAAACCCAGGCATTTTGGAGCAGTTTAAACACCCCATCTGATCGCAACCTGATTGGATAGCGCTTGTGGCATGCGCGCAAAAAAAACGGGCAACACCTTGTGGGTGCTGCCCGTTTGTTTATTCGGCCCAAGCCGATAGAACTTGTTTAGTGAGTATTAGTGATCACGTAC
This sequence comes from uncultured bacterium, assembly GCA_963923385.1. Taxonomy (GTDB): domain Bacteria; phylum Pseudomonadota; class Gammaproteobacteria; order Burkholderiales; family SG8-39; genus SZAS-79. The sequence goes on from CAWUMP010000131.1 coordinate 5,041, forward strand.
CAGCTTGAGATCTTTGGTTTCAGCAACGAACAGCGTGCCAATCACCAAGGTCATCGTTGCGACAGCGATCGGATACCACAGACCTGCGTAAATGTTGCCGTGTGAAATCGCCAAGAAGGTCGCAGTAAACGGCAAGAAGCCGCCGAACCATCCGTTGCCGATGTGATATGGCAACGACATCGATGTGTAGCGAATTTTGGTTGGGAAAAGCTCAACCAAAAATGCTGCAATCGGTCCGTACACCATCGTGACATAGATCATCAAAATGAAGATGATCGCAACGATCATGGGCTTATTCATTTCTTTGGGATCTGCCGCTGTCGGATAACCAGCTTCTTTCAGCGCAGCTGCGATCTCTTTGGCATCGGTACCTTTCACGATCGTGTCTTTGACTTGCACCGCGATCGGAGCGTCAGCCAACGGCGCACCGTAGGTGAAGCTGATGCCAGCACTGGAGAGCTGCTTCTTCACAGTGACGCAATCCTTCTTGTGGTCAGGATGCTGCGGAACCAACGCGGCAGCATAACTAAACTCACAAGCGGCGCCAGAGGCGTCAGCGAGCACTTTCACGGGTGTGGTCTGCGTGGCTTTGACCAGCGCCGGATTCGCTGCTTCGCTGAGCATGTTGAACAACGGCATATACGTCACCGCACCCAACAAACAGCCTGCCATGATGATCCACTTGCGACCAATCTTGTCAGAGAGCCAGCCAAACACCACAAAAAACGGTGTGGAGAGTAGTAGGGCAATCGCGAGAAGGATGTAAGTCGTTTGGAAATCAACTTTCAGCGCGTTCTGTAGGAAGAACAACACCTGAAACTGACCCGTGTACCAAACCACACCTTGTCCAGCGGTTGCGCCAAGCAGCGCCAACAAGACAAATTTGTTGTTTGGATATTTAAAGAAGCTGTCGGTAAGGGGGGACTTCGATCCCTTGCCTTCGTCCTTCATTTTTTGGAAGAGCGGCGACTCGTTTAACTTGAGGCGGATGTACACCGAAAAAATAAGCAGTGCGATCGACACCCAAAACGGAATACGCCATCCCCAAAGCTTGAACTCATCTGCTGACATGTTGACGCGGCACAGATAAATCACGATCAGCGCAAGAAACAAACCCAAGGTTGCCGTGGTTTGAATCCATGACGTTGCTAAACCGCGTTGACCGGGCGCGGCATGTTCCGCCACGTACGTAGCAGCACCACCGTACTCGCCACCTAAGGCAAGACCTTGCGCCAAACGTAAGCCCAACAAGATGATCCAAGCAGCATCACCGATCTGGGCGTAAGTCGGCAAAAAGCCCAACGCTGCCGTAGAAAAACCCATCAGCAAAATCGTCACGAGGAAGGTGTACTTACGACCGATTAAATCCCCCAAGCGACCAAAAAAACACGGCACCAAACGGACGCACCAAAAAGCCTGCTGCAAGCGTTGCCAGTGAGGCGAGCAGTGCGACAGTTGGGTTGCCGGGTGGATAGAACTTATCCGTAAAGAAAATTGCAAGTACAGCAAATAAATAGAAGTCATACCATTCGAAAACGGTGCCAAGAGAGGAGGCGAAAATGACGCGCCGTTCCTCAGCCTTGGTGACGTGAAAACCAGACTCACTGGTGGTTGCAGACATAGTGTCTCCTTTGGTGTTGCGGATCTGAAGGTTGGCGTATGCGCGCGTAGCAACGCTCTTGTTATTGCGCAAGCATAAGCGTAATTAGTGGATTTAGAAAATACTTCTGATGCATTGGCGTTTGAAGATCATCTTGCACTGCAATTGGTGCGATGCAGGATTTTTTCGCGCGAAAAAAACTTGGCGTTAAATTTTCGATTGTTCTGCGCATGATTCGACGCAGCGCAACAATCGGCGCAAGCGCATCGAGCGCTCTGATAGAATCTCAAACTTGGAGAGTTGGCCGAGTGGCTGAAGGCGCACGCTTGGAAAGCGTGTATACGTTAATCCGTATCGTGGGTTCGAATCCCACACTCTCCGCCAAGTACTCATATAAATCAATTACTTACTGAACTTTTTACTTTTTGCATACCCAAAAGCATACCAAAATCTAGAGTGCTGCCATCAGCATCAGCACCAGCGCCTTAACGCCACGCAACAGATCCCCT
>CAWUMP010000132.1:0-7136 GCA_963923385.1 uncultured bacterium
AATTAAAACAGATGGGGATGCGGGCAAGAGCGCGCGCCGAGCGTGAGCTCACTTGGGCTGCTTGTGCTGCACGACTTGAAACGTATTTAATGGGGATGCACTGAGATGTGCGGGATTGTTGGCGCGCTACATCGCGCAGATGCATCGTTTAATTTAGCGCGTGGTGTAAGCGTACTTGCGCACCGCGGCCCCAACGATCATGGCGTGTGGGAAGCACCCGGGGTGCAGTTGGGCTTTACACGTTTATCGATTCTTGATCTGAGTGCAGCAGGCCATCAGCCGATGCAAAGCCCGGACGGTCGGTACGTCATCGTATTTAATGGTGAGATCTATAACTTTCAAGCATTGCGCAAAACACTCGAATCTGCTGGCGAGATGTTTGTCGGACACTCTGACACTGAGGTGTTATTGCGCCTATTTATGCGCGATGGGTTTGAGGCATGTTTGCAACGCTTGCGTGGCATGTTTGCATTTGCGGTGTGGGATCGCGAAACGTCGACGCTTTCTTTAGCGCGCGATCGATTGGGCGTGAAGCCTTTGGTCTACGCCGAAACAGCACAAGGCTTTTTGTTTGGTTCGGAAATCCAAGCCTTGTTTGCATTGGATGAACACTTGTCACGCGTGCCGAACGTGCAGGCTTTGGATCATTATCTGACGTTTCAATATATTCCTGCGCCGATGTCTGGGTTTGCGGCGATACGTAAGCTACCCGCCGCGCACGCAATGGTCGTGCAAGACGGCAAAATAAAACGTCAATGGCGTTACTGGCAGATTGATCTAGAAAAACGTAGCACGCTTGCATTTGATGAAGCTTGCGAGGCATTACGCGAAAAATTTTTGGAAGCAACTCGATTGCGCTTGGTCGCGGATGTTCCCTTGGGCGCGTTTTTATCTGGCGGGATCGATTCAAGCATCACAGTGGCTGCCATGGCGCGCTTGGGTGCGCAACCGCTTAAAACGTTTTCGATTGGTTTTGATGATGCGCGTTTTAATGAATTGCCAATGGCTCGTGAAATTGCCACGCACTTGGGGACCGATCACCACGAAATGATGGTACGTGCCGATGCGGTGAATCGTATGCCGATGATGATTCAGCATCTAGGTGAACCGATGGCGGATAACTCGATCATGCCAACGTTTTACGTGTCGGAATTCGCGCGTACGCAAGTGACCGTCGCACTCACAGGGGATGGTGGCGATGAATCGTTTGCGGGTTATCGACGCTTCTATCAAATACGTCGTACCCAATGGTTAGCGCAACATGGACTTACACCGATATGGCGTGGATTACGACGATCATCGATTGCGCTGGAAGCGGCGCTTAAGCCTTCGCGCAAACATAAACGCTTTCCTGCTTCGCGCGCTGATGAAATTCTCGGAATGCAGGGCGTGGAGGGCTACAAACATCTGTTGGCTTTTTATAGTGACTCAGAAAAAGCGAGTATCTTGTCATCGGATCTACACGCAGCGATTGGCCAATCAAGAACAACGCAATACCTTACGGGCCACTTTAGTGCCGGTGGCGATGATCTTCTAAATCGCTACCTAAAGCTTGAAATCAATACATACCTACCAGAAGATATTTTGTTTAAGGTGGATATTGCCAGTATGGCGAATTCGTTGGAATGTCGTTCGCCTTTTCTTGATCATGAGCTGGTGGAATTTGCGTTTAGCCTGCCAGGACACTACAAACTCAGCACGCGTGGCCGGCATAAACACATCCTTAAAGAAGCGTTTAAAGACTGGTTACCCGTCGGATTTATGGACCGTCCTAAAAAAGGCTTTTCAGTACCTTTGGGGCGCTGGCTGCGAGAAGATCTTTCAGACCGAATGCGCGACGTGTTGGTGGATCGTGCGCGCTTGTCGCCGTGGTTTAAGCAAACCGAAATCACGCGATACGTTGATGAACACCTGGCCGGTCGTCAAGCCCACAGCACGCGCTTGTGGCCCTTATTGGTGTTGGCGCAGTGGGTAGACCAATTCAACGTACAAATCTAGCGGCATAATCAAACCCTACGTAGTCAAAGACGGAATACATCATGAGAATTTTAGTGACAGGTGGTGCTGGATTTATTGGATCGCATTTGTGCGAACGATTGCTCAACGAAGGGCATGACGTGTTGTGTGTCGATAATTACTTCACTGGGCAGAAACGGAATATTGCGCATCTCATGGACAATAAAAATTTTGAAGTGATGCGCCATGATGTGACATTTCCGTTGTACGTTGAAGTGGATCAAATTTATAACCTCGCTTGTCCTGCCAGTCCGGTGCATTACCAATACGACCCGGTGCAGACAACAAAAACCAGCGTGCATGGCGCAATCAATATGCTCGGCCTAGCTAAACGAGTTCGCGCGCGGATTTTGCAAGCTTCAACCAGTGAGGTGTACGGCGATCCAGTCGAGCACCCGCAGACCGAAAGCTATTGGGGGAATGTCAATCCGATAGGAATACGCGCCTGTTACGACGAGGGCAAACGCTGCGCAGAAACTCTATTTTTTGATTACCACCGACAACATCAACTCGAAATCAAAGTTGTGCGGATTTTTAATACCTACGGCCCGCGCATGGCAGCAAACGATGGTCGTGTAGTGAGCAACTTCATCGTACAGGCACTACAAGGTAAAGACATCACGCTATATGGTGACGGAACGCAGACACGCTCTTTTTGTTTTGTCAGTGATTTGGTCGATGGATTGATACGCATGATGAATAGCCCGGCTGAATTCACGGGCCCGGTTAACTTAGGCAACCCAACCGAATTCACGATCCGTGAACTCGCAGAAAAAGTGCTGGCGCAGGTGGGCGGAAAATCAGCGATCGTATTTCACCCGTTGCCGCAAGATGACCCCAAACAGCGTCAACCAAACATTCAGCTCGCAAAAGAAAAATTAGCTTGGCAGCCGAGTGTTGCGCTGCACGAGGGGTTGATGGAAACGGTACGGTACTTCGAGTCGGTCATTTCGAGGTGACCCAATTACCTTTGCAGGCGCAACGCCAAAAAATCTTGGTCGTGAGCTCGATGGTGCCGGGCACGACTGCACAATATCTTGTCGACGCATTGATCACGCTTGGTCATGACGTTCGCGTTATCTCAGACGTTGCACATCCATACGCTGGAGGACGAGCGTTCGGTTTGTTTGATCCGCGTCAATGGGCTCAAAAAAATTGTTTTATTCCGGATATCCTTTTTTTTATCGAGGGTGGGACCAGACGACTTTTCCCGGCTGAGCGGGTGAGTGAAGCCACGAAGCATGTTTGGTATGCCATCGATAGCCATATTCAGTTACAAGAACATCAAGCGGTTGCAAAGCTATTTGACTTAACGTTTGTCGCTCACTACGAATACGTTGCTCGCCTCGGTGTGGACACAACGCATTGGTTACCTGTGGCTGCTGCATCAATGTCCCATGTTGAGACTTCGCAACGCGATCTAGACATTGCTTATGTGGGTTCGATGAACCGTGGGATGTACGAGTCGCGTGCGCGATTACTGGATATGTTGATGCAACGCTTTCCTCGCTCGTATATCGGACGCGTAAAACCAGAAGAAATACCGGCCATTTACCACCGAGCAAAAATTGTTTTTAATTGGAGCTTAAATAATGACGTCAATATGCGTTACTTTGAGGCGATGTCTGCGGGTGCTGTACTTGTCACGAACAAGCTGCATGCAAGTGGCGCTGAGTTTTTATTTCAGCCGGGCATTGATTATCTAGAGTACGAAGATGAAGCAAATCTGCTGCAGTCTATTGAGCAGTTATTGAACGACCCGAAGCTTTTAGATCAAATTGGTCGACATGGTCAGAAAACGGTGCAAGCAAAGCACACCTACCTTCAGCGCGCCCAACAGCTGATGCAGCAGCTCGGCAGCCTGAAGACCTCAGTACATCCAACGCCTTTAGAGTGCCTCAACGCCTACGAAAAAATGGATTGTCCAGAAGGCGTCGCGCTATATGCGTCACGCCTGCTTAGCGAGATCTATCGCCGGCGCGACCACAGCCAACTTCTAAAAATATTTGGGTTGGGTATGCAATGGCTGTCTGGGTTGATGGTGAGGGCATATCAGTGGCGCTATCGCATTCGCGATTGGCGCTTGTCGAGAAAGAAAAGATTGCAATAGTCGCGCGGCGACATCGCAGAAACCATAATGCCTGTCATTTATCAAATCAATTTACAGCGCACATTTGGTGGTGGCGAAGTATATACGCGCTTTTTTACGCAAGCCCTACAAGCCAATGGGTATCAGGTTGTTTTGTTTATCGCAAAGCAAGCTGGCTTTTGGCGCGATCTAGGATTGTCTCAAGTTGAACTGCACGCAGTCGATACAGAAGACGACATCCTTACGTTATTGCCGCACAAGCGCTGCGTAATCTTTACGCACACAGCTTGTGGAACGCAATTCGCGAAAATTGTATCTGCGCGGCACGTGCTTGCTGGATTAATGCATATGCCGTTGTACGAACGTTTGCCTGACAGCTACCGTTTTTATACGCGTTTGTTGGGCGTTTCTAAGCACGTGATTGCAAGCGCACGGTCTCGCGGACTAGTCAACGTAGATGACACACCGATGTACGCAGTCGCAGACCTTGCACCTAGAAGAATCAGTGGTGCGTTAGGTGTGCAGACAGCGAGTGTGTATGACTGGGATCAGCGCAAGTTTCGCGATCGTTTGCTGTCTTTTGTCTATCCACTAAGGATGTTTCCCAGAAAAAAAAGTATGTTTCAACGACGGCCCGGCTTGACCTTAGCGGTCGTTTCAAGAATCACACCAATCAAGCAGTTTCCATTGTTATTTTCATTGCTAGCGCCGATCCTAAAAAAATATCCTCAGGTTCAAATTGAATTTTTTGGTGCAGGTGGGTACGCGTCGGTTCGCGATCTACGTAAGACGCTATGGCCTATTCGTCAGCAAGTGCGATTTTGGGGACAACAACAGGATGTGGCGAGTATCTATGCCAATGTCGATGCGGTACTTTCGGGGTTGCCTGAAAAAGAAGCGTTGGGCCTGAATCTATTAGAAGCGCAAGCGTTTGGTCGGCCGGTGATTGCAGTGAATGCCGCGCCATTTACAGAAACCGTCTACGACGGCGTGACTGGGTACTTATATACAGATCCACGCCAAGATAACGGATTAGGGTTTGAGCGGTTACTGCAGCGCCTGTTGAGCGAGCAAGTCAGTCAATTACAAAAACAAAATATGCATGCCAACGCACATCTCGCTCGATTTTCAAAAGCTACATTTGAGCGGCGCGTCAACGCCGCTGTGTTAGCTTTAGCCGCCCTTTAGCGCACTTGCTGGCCGGCTTACTTTACGTTGATAAATTATTTTGGCTGACGCGCAGAATGTTGCTCGGTAGTGGGCCCGACTGTCCCATTGAGTGCTCATACAAAATCCCAGGCGCACCTGGATTGAACGGGATATTGAGTTCAGCGCGGACGCTGCTCTCGACGTCGTCGCGTAATTCAACTAGGCGTGCAGCGCTTAATGTTTCGGTAAACACGTAAGCGGTATAGCCCCCATCCGGATCACCTTTGTAGTAATCAGGGGTTGTTGAATAGTCCACTGGCATTTGGAATAAAACATCTCCACTGGCCTTGTGTGTGTACATCCAAACGCCAGGTTTACCGGGCGCAGGCACTGCTTGATCGTAGTAAGGCGTGCCGGGGTAGCACGTAATAATCGTGGCATCAAAATCATCCGGCTTAACTTCAAGCAACCGGCGTCGAGTCTCCTCAACCGTTTGCTCGCTTTCACCTGGGTGACCGATCGACATCAGCGCCTTTACCTTGAGGTTGTGGCGTGTAGCGATCTCCATGGCGCGCGTATTGTCATCGCGTGTAGCCCGCTTCTCTATATTTCTTAAAATTCTTGGCGAGCCAGACTCGAACCCGACAAGTAATTGACGAAAACCGGCGGCATACATGGATTTGGCTTGCGCGTCAGTAAAAAGCTCGGACTTCACAAAGCCCCGCAAACGCCATGAGGCCCCTAAGCGCATCTGAGCCTCGGTGATTTTGTCCATCAACTCAACAATTTTTTTGTTGACGTTGAGTTCGTCATCGTAAAACATGAAGCCCGACACACCATACGTTTTATAGAGATGCTCCATTTCTGCGACGATGTTTTCTGTCGTGCGGGTTCGGATAACACGTAACATCGCCGACTCACGTCCACCGCAAAAACCACAAGAAAACGGACAACCCAGTTGGGCGATGACCGACAGGGCACGAACGCCGCCAATCGAATACTTATAACTATCTACATCAACGAGGTGACGAGCAGGCCATGGAAGCTCGTTTAACATCGCGTCACTTAAAAATAAATTCGACTTGCGATCGTCGGCATCAATCACACCTACTGCATTGGGTGCGCAAGCATGAAAGATCGACGTCTCGCCGTCGCCGGCGACCAACACATCAAACTGCCTACGCAACTTTTCCATTTCAATGGCGGCGCGGCCATTTGTCACACCACGTTTAATCTCACCTTTGAGTCCGGCATTGACCAAAGTAACGTGTGGACCCCCGAGAATGACGCGGTGTGATCGAGCGACTTCGCGTATCACTTCGCAGATCAACACCGAGGCTGGGAGCTGCGGAGTGGTTGCAGTGATACCAAAAATAGTTGAACGGGTGTGACGAACGTGATCGCGTAACGCATCTAAATAATTTTTAATGCCAGACAGATCAAGAACCTCAACTGTCGTTCCTGCTTGTTCTAGTACTGCTGCGATACGGAGAATGCCTAAGTGCATAAAGACACGCTCGTCGAGTAAAAACGGCGAGGGTGGAATGATCAGCGTAACTGCCTGAGGAACCTCTAACGTGACGTTTGCACGTGGCTGCAGAATCAAGGGGGCAGTATTCAAACAGGGACCTCGGCTTTGGTCAAAGCGGCAATAAAACTATCAGGCTACCCCTCCAATTGAGTCTATCGAATGCCGGAGGAGCCTCAAAAAAAGTAATTAATTATACTTGACCTAATAGATGTACAACCATTGCTCTGGATTGCATTAAATCCAAGCGTTCTGCCTTGCCAGAAAAAAACGACCCGCAATCGAACGACGCGCACGAAGGTAGTGCTTTGCAAGTGGACCTATCTGCGGAAAGGGACTCTGGGGGTGAATAAA
>CAWUMP010000133.1:0-7105 GCA_963923385.1 uncultured bacterium
ATATCAATATGGATGAGGCCATGCTCGATTCTGAGCAAGCCATGATCACGTTTTTGAATTTGCTCGCTTCCGAACCCGACATCTCGCGCATTCCAGTGATGATCGATTCTTCTAAATGGAGCGTGATCGAGGCAGGACTGAAGTGCTTGCAAGGCAAAGGCATTGTCAACTCGATCAGCATGAAAGAAGGCGAGGCGCCCTTTTTAGCGCAAGCGCGTTTGGTACGTCGCTATGGCGCGGCTGCCGTTGTAATGGCCTTTGATGAACAAGGGCAGGCGGACACTTACGAACGACGGATTCAGATTTGCCAGCGCGCCTATCGACTGCTTGTGGATGAAGTGGGCTTTGATCCTGCCGACATCATTTTCGATCCGAATATTTTTGCCGTGGCAACAGGTCTCGAAGAACACGCAGCCTATGGCGTCGACTATCTTGCCGCGACGCGTTGGATCCGTGAGCAATTACCGCACGCCCATGTGTCGGGGGGCGTGTCTAACTTGTCGTTTTCTTTCCGCGGTAATGATGCGGTCCGTGAAGCAATGCATACCGCCTTTTTATTTCATGCGATTAAAGCCGGCATGTCGATGGGTATTGTGAATGCCGGTCAGCTCGGTGTGTACGACGACATCCCCGCCGAGCTGCGCGAGCATGTTGAAGATGTGATTCTGAATCGTCGTGCGGATGCCACTGAACGACTCATCGACTTTGCAAATACCGTCAAAAACGGCGTCAAGTCAGCAAAAGAAGCTGACGCTTGGCGCGCCCTGCCAGTTGAAGAACGACTCGCGCACGCTTTGGTGGCAGGCATCACGACCCACATTATCGAAGACACCGAAGAAACTTGGCGCGCAATTGAAGCGCGTGGCGGTCGCCCCATCGAAGTGATCGAAGGTCCCTTAATGAACGGCATGAATGTCGTGGGTGATCTCTTTGGTGCAGGGAAAATGTTTTTACCGCAGGTCGTTAAATCTGCACGCGTGATGAAACAAGCCGTTGCACATTTAGTCCCTTATATCGAAGAAGAAAAAATCCGGACGGGTCAGGTCGGTCAAGCCAAGGGCAAGATCGTGATTGCGACCGTGAAAGGCGATGTACACGACATCGGAAAAAATATTGTTGCCGTGGTTCTACAGTGCAACAACTACGACGTGGTCAACATGGGCGTGATGGTTCCGGCGCAAAAAATTCTCGAGACTGCACGCGCAGAAAACGCCGACGCAATTGGCTTATCTGGATTGATTACGCCCTCGCTAGAAGAAATGGCTCACGTCGCCAAAGAAATGGCGCGTGAAGGCTTCACTGTACCGCTACTCATCGGTGGTGCAACCACGTCGCGAGCGCACACGGCCGTCAAGATTGCGCCAAACTATCCTGGGCCAGTGGTATACGTACCGGATGCATCACGCAGCGTGTCAGTTGTTTCGAGCCTGCTTTCCACCGAACAGCGTGACACCTATATGGCAGAGGTGCGTGCCGACTACGAAAAAATTCGCGCGCAGCATCTAGAAAAAAAAGGGCCTGGTCCGTTGCAACCCATCGAAACCGCACGTTCGCTGGGTTTGGTCACCGATTGGAAAACCTACGTACCGCCCCGTCCCAAACAATTGGGTGTGGTGGCCTTACCAAATTATCCCCTCGAAAAATTGGTGCCCTACATCGATTGGACGCCGTTTTTCCAGACCTGGGAATTGTCCGGTCCTTATCCAGCCATTTTGGATGATCCTGTCGTCGGCGCGGAGGCGCGCAAACTATTAGCGGACGCGCAAAGTTTTCTCAAGAAGATGATCAAAGGTCGTTGGGTACGCGCCAATGGTGTGTTTGGCTTGTTTGCCGCAGCACGACGTGGCGATGACATCGAGATTTTTTCTGATGCCGCACGTAAAAAATTAGGCATGACGTGGCGTAATTTACGACAGCAAAATATCAAACCGACTGGTCGGGCAAATCAGTGCTTAGCCGATTTTATTGCGCCACACGATAGTGGTGTTGACGATTGGATCGGTGCATTTGCCGTCACGGCCGGGCTAGGTATTGAAAAGAAACTCGAGGAGTTTGAGCAAGCGCACGATGATTACTCAAGCATCATGCTCAAGGCACTGGCTGATCGTTTAGCTGAAGCGTTTGCTGAGCATTTGCATGAGCGTGTGCGTCGAGAGTATTGGGGATACGCCACCGATGAAACACTCGATAACGCTGGGCTCATCGCTGAAAACTATCGTGGTATTCGTCCTGCCCCCGGCTATCCAGCCTGTCCTGATCATGTGCAAAAAGGACCGTTGTTTGAGTTACTCGATGCGCCAGGTAAAGCACGGATGACGCTCACCGAATCCTTTGCTATGTTGCCGGCAGCAGCGGTATCAGGGTTTTATTTTTCGCATCCGCAATCGAATTACTTTGCCGTCGGAAAAATTGGTCGCGATCAAGTCGAAGACTATGCCCAACGTAGCGGTGTGTCTGTATCTGAAGCCGAGCGTTGGCTTGCACCTAATTTAGCCTACGATCCCGATAGCGGCGCTGGTCGTTAGTCTACGGCGGCGACAACAACGTCAACGGCTCAACAGCTAGGCTCATCGAATACGGTAACGTACGCAGCACGCGCTGTAATTTTTGTGCGTGCTCAAGTTGACCGACTTCGATCCAAGCACGTGACGCAGAACGCTCACGTAAGGTGCGTACTAACATTACTTGCAGCACAACAGCACCTGTACAACACAGACATCCTGCGTTGAGTTGCACAATGTTATCGGTGGCATCGTCCGACCGATGACTGACTAGCCCAAGCCAAGCAGGCGTGTCTCGCAAATGCGCAATGATCCAGCGGCTGTTGCCGGTGCCTTCACGACCGCAAACGATATGAACGGGGATACACGGTGCGTCCATCTAAAACAAAGCGCACACCATTAGTTATCGTCACGCTTACCAGCAGGTAGTCCAAGCGCTTTGAGTTTGCGATATAAGTGCGTGCGTTCAATACCACTGCGTTCAGCCACGCGCGAGACACTGCCATTTTCGCGCGCCAGTTGATATTCGAAATATAAGCGCTCAAATGCATCACGCGCTTCGCGATACGGCTGATCAAGGGGTAAATCCCCCGCAGCAGACGCAGGCGTTCGCAAAGCAAGTAATACACGCTCAAGATCACTGGGCTGAATTTCTTCATCCAATGCGGTTAACGCGAGGTTTTGAATAATTGATTCGAGTTGTTGCAAATTGCCGGGCCACGCATGCTGACGTAATGCGTTGAGCGTCGCACTCGATAAATGTCGAGGCGCACATAGCCGGGACTCGACCATCTGCGCCAACATCCGCGTCGCGATATCGGGTACATCTTCAGAAAATTCACGAACCGCCGGTAACGACATCACGAGTGTCGATAAGCGTTGTGCTAAGCCTGCGTCAAACTCGCCACTCTCAATTAACCGTTGCGGCTCTTGACTACTAAAACTCACAATACGCACCTTGTTACGTTCTGCGCGGGCCAATAAAAAATCGAGATTTTTTTGATCTGAACGTGATAGTGCTGAACATTCTTCGATAAATAAAATGCCGCCTGCAGCGCGCGCAAGGACATCACTCGGGGCATCGTTTAAACAATCTGTAGCGCGGATAAATGGCGCACCCGCGGAGACTAAGTAGCGGGCAAAAAGTTCGGGTTGGATACCAGCTTCACCACGCAACATCAACGGTGCGCTTGAGCTGGCTAGTTGCGCTAATCGACGTTTTAATTCAGCCAATGTGCCAGAACGACCTAACATTGCTAACGATAACGGCGCAGGCGCAGTCATTTCAGTATGGCGTAGCGCGCGTTTTACCGTAGCCAATAAGCGTTGTAAGGCAATCGGTTTTTCAAGATAGTCGAGCGCACCAAAGCGTGTCGCTTCAACAGCCGTTTCAATCGTACCGTGACCAGACATCATCACGACAGGCATCGTCAACAAACCACCGGTTGACCACTCTTTGAGTAGCGTAATCCCGTCGGTGTCTGGCATCCAAATGTCGAGTAAGACTAAATCGGGTCGGCCTTCAGCGCGTTGCTTACGCGCCGCCGCTGCATTTTCTGCCAACATGACTTCATGACCTTCATCGGTCAAAATTTCCGACAGTAACTCTCGGATGCCCATTTCATCATCAACCACAAGTACCTGTGCCATCTTCAGGCGCTCCTTGTAACGAACTGCTCAGGCAACGGAAAAAAGATATTCACTGTCGCGCCTTGCCCAGGCGCGCTTTGAATGCTGATTTCTCCTTGATGCTCATCGACGATTTTTTTTACGATGGCTAATCCAAGCCCTGTACCACGCGATTTCGTGGTGACATAGGGCTCAAAAATACGTGCCATTAATTGTTCTGGAAAGCCACTGCCATGATCACTCACCGACAGTTGTATCCGAGATCCACTGCGTTGGGTTGTGATTCGTATCGCAGCATCGGCTGGCCTGTCCTGTCCGGACATTGCGTCTTGCGCGTTTTGAATTAAGTTATGCAGTACTTGTCTGAGCTGCGAAGCGTCCGCAAGTATGTTTGGTAAGTCTGAGCCCAGAGATTGATACACCGGTACAGCGGATGTTTCGTATAAAGCCAAAATATCTAAAATCAGTGCATTCAGATCGATGAGGACAAGTACCGGTGCGGGTAAACGCGCATAGTCACGAAAATCATCGACCATCGATTTCAACGCACTGACTTGATCGACGATCGTGCGAGTACCTCGTGCTAAAACGTCGGCATCGCTTGCCTCCAACTTATTGGCAAGCTTCATTTGTAAACGCTCCGCCGACAATTGAATCGGTGTGAGTGGGTTTTTAATTTCGTGGGCAAGGCGACGCGCCACTTCGGCCCATGCGGTTGCGCGCTGCGCCTGGATCAGTTGAGAGACATCATCAAACACCAACACATAACCCGCAGCACCGGGTAACGCGGCACCACGTGCAAGTAAGGTTTTTCCTGTACCTGGCAAACTCAACTCTAGTTGCCAGTTTGCTTCACCGTGGGTGCGATACGCTTGCGCCACCGGTTCAGCAAAGGCACTCAAAATTGGCCAAGCATCGAGATCAATACCTTGTAGCGTATCAAGCGCAGCACCAAGAATGGCTGCCGCACCGTGATTGTGAATGGTCAGTTTTAATCGGCGATCAAACACCAGCACGCCAGCGGAAAGATTTGCCAATATATTTTCGAGTCGGGCTTTAGCAGTCTCGAGTTGCGCACGGTTGATCTCTACAATTTGGCGCGCATCATCAAGCTGAGCGGTCATGCTATTAAACGATTCAATCAGCACACCTAATTCATCGCGGCTCGTCACGGGCGTGCGCTTTGAAAAATCACCGCGTGCGACGGCCTGCGTAGCTTGCGCTAAGTCAGATAAAGGTTTGGATAACCGATCAGACCAAATAAACGCCAAGCCAATCGCTAAAAATAAGGCCATCACCAGCGCCAAAGTCAGCGTCATTAAGTAAATTTGTCGCAAGCCCTGTCGTGATAAAGCCAATTCGCGGTAGTCGCGATACACCGCTTCAACGGATTCGGCACTGCTCGAGAGTGCTTCCGGTACGGTTTGTTGTAATTGAAGAAATTGTTGTTCTTCGGTGATCGATAGAGATTCGATCGGCACAATCGCACGCAGTGACATTGGCCGGCCAGCGTGCGAGTCAATCGCAGTCGCGACGCGATTGACTCGTGCGTGACGCATTTGAGCTGCGCTGGGTAGTTCAGGAACTAAACGCGCCAAGCGATCACCCGCACTGGTAATGACTCGACCAGACATGGTGACAATCACCGCTTCTTCTACACCGGTTTGTTCGCGTAATCGATACAACGTGGTGGCTTGTGAGTGAGCGCTGCGATCAGCCAAATCTGCTGACATCGCACGTGCTTTGGTTTGCAAATCAACTAGCATTTGGTCCATTGCCGCTTGACCTAAACGCATGCCACCTTCAAGCGCGCTATCGACGCGCACATCAAACCAAGACTCAATACTCTTGGTTAAAAACTGCACTGAGACGACGTAGACAAGCGTTCCAGGTAACACCGCCAGTAACGAAAAAATCACCAAGAAGCGCAACGTCAGACGTGCACCAAACACGTGTGCGCGTAAACGCTTGCGTAACGATAAAAGTTGCCACAACAACACGCCCAACATCACTGCAGCAAAAGCGGCGTTTAATCCAAGTAGCAGTGGGTAATGTCCTGCAAATAGCGAGGTGTTGGCACTGGCGCTCGCCAGTAGAAACAGCAACACCCCTGCAACCGCAAAACCAACAATCAATAAACGCTTCATCGGGCTGGCGCCTCGTCACGACGCTCATTCGAGTTGCTCTGCACTGGCGCAAGTGCCGGTGTGACGTAGGGTAGGTTAGCGCCTGGACTTGACGGTGGTATTCCAATCGACGGCGGCACCGCAGGCTGCGTGATGGCTTTATAGCTAAAGCGTTTCCAGTCAGAGTCTAGATGTAGTTCTGGTGTCGTGAGTGCACTGACTTGAAATGGTTTAGGCAATAAGGATAGGTCTAAGCGCAAGCGTACGGCCGCTTGATAATTTCCCTCTGGCAAATTCGCGCCACGCTCTAACACCGGCCAATTACGTACACGACGTAATACGGCCAATGCTTCAGATAAGGAATTAAAGTTTTGTTGTAGCAAGCCGGTCGAGAGTCGGTATTGCCGTGTGAGCGCGTGATACGAGAGTCGCGTTTGCATGCGACGTACCGTGGTCTTTTCATCAAACCAGTACCAGCGTGGTCGATTTAATTCGAACTCGAGCACGAAATACACTGGTATACCGTTTGAGACAATTTGCTCTAACCGACTATTGAAATCGAACGCAAATTCCGCTTGGAGTGTTAGACCCTCTTCGTTTTGTTCGAGCCGCGCTTCTCGGACGTCGATGCCATCAGCGCTGGCACATAACGGCATACACAGGCTGAACGCAAACAACAGCACAAGCAGCAACCGTTGCGCGGCACGTGCTAACCGGTTGTTCATGCCTGCGCGTCGCGCTTATTTAGGCCTGCGTAAAAAAATCCGTCGTGATCCGGGCCGGGCATGAGCTGTTGTCCGTATTCGCCTGTCGATGGGTCGGGGGTAGCGGCTGGCGTGCGTCGTAAAA
>CAWUMP010000134.1:0-7082 GCA_963923385.1 uncultured bacterium
CGCCACCATCGTGGGTAATTGCGCTTGCTGCTGCTGGCCAAATTGACGAGCGATATGACGCTGCGTGACGTGCGAAATTTCGTGTGCCAACACCGATGCAATTTCTGATTCCGTATCAGCTGCGGTAATCAACCCCGTATTCACCCCGATAAACCCACCGGGTAAGGCAAAGGCATTAATCGACGGGTCGCGGATCGCGAAAAATTCAAAATCAGAACGAATATCGCGACTTGCCGAGGTTAATTTTCCACCGAGTGAGGCGAGATACTCACTCAACTCAGGGTCGTCTACGTAATCCGGATCGCGCTGACGAATATCGCGCGCGATTGATTCACCGATGCGCCGTTCCATCTGGGGTGAAAGCACATTGGATGATGCATCACCTAAATCAGGCAGCATCGACTGTGCCCAAGCGCGGGGCAAACAGGTCAAACACAACAGCAACAAAGTCAGCAGACAACGCATGCGCGGTATGATACCGCTGTTGCGCACCCCACCCGAACACGTTGACTGCAGAGCCCCTTATGGCCAAATCTCGCCCGACGACCACCGCAAAAAAAAGCACGCGTACGCCTAGCAATACGGCGCCTCAAACAGGCCTCACGCACTTCGATGCGCAAGGTCAAGCGCACATGGTGGATGTGGGTGCCAAAGCACACACCCATCGCATTGCTGTGGCGCAGGGCAACATTCGCATGCAAGCGGCAACACTCAAAGCGATTGCTGCCGGCCACATGAAAAAAGGCGATGTGCTTGGGGTAGCGCGGCTCGCGGCAATCCAAGCAGCTAAACGCGCGGCTGATTTAATTCCGTTGGCGCATCCGCTTCAACTTACGCGCGTCGCAGTGCACTTTAAGAACGACACCAAAGCCCGTGCGATTCACATTCAAACGCGCGTCGAGTGTCACGGGCAAACTGGCGTTGAAATGGAAGCACTGACCGCCGCGAGCGTTGGTCTACTCACCATCTACGATATGTGCAAAGCGTATCGATCGAGGCATGGTAATCAGCGAAATTTCGCTACTCGAAAAACGCGGTGGAAAATCAGGCGAGTGGGTGAAAGATCCAACGTGATCTAAGCACCAAGATGAAATCTGTGGCACGGGATAAACGCGCAAGTAAAAACCCACAACAGGTATGATCGCGTTCAAACTTGAATAAAGATTTTTCATCATGCAAGCTTTGCTACCGCGGGAGAGTCCATGAAAATAATGACCGTCATTTTTTTGATAATTTCTGGATGCGCCCAAGCAAGCGAGCGCTTTTCTACAGAAGACAACCGGGTCAATTCAAGCAAGGTGACTTGGATACAAGTCGATAGTGTCAATGTATACGAAGCGTGTGACCTCGAAAGCAAAAGACGAGGCAATGGTGGATTTCAAAAACTGGGGAAAGGCCAAAAAATGGATGGTTGCTCGTTTTGGAGTCCTGCAGGCTCAGATAAATCGAATACCTGCTTCATCATTACTTCTAAGAACACGGACCACGACACCATCGGTCACGAAATTCGGCATTGTTTTCAGGGTTCGTTTCACAAATAGACAAGCAACCACACTTTCAACTTGTCCACTGACAGTCGGTTTAGTCGAGCGTACGCAACATCACCTCCACCCGATGCGTGAGCTGATGATTTTCTAAAATCGCCTCTCTTGCCGCCTGTCCCATCGCTTGCAAGCGCGCAGGCGAATAGCCCGACAAGCGCTCTACCGCAGCAATCAGCTCATCCGAGTTTTTATACAGCACCAGGTGCGCATTGGGCGTAAACCACGTCGCTAAATCGTCTTTCCATTCAGACAGCACCACCCCGCCACACGACATAATGTCAAACACGCGCATATTGACAATGTCACGTTGGTACACACGCGGCACATCTAAATTGACTGCACTTGCTGCGTAAATCAAATTCAGCTGCGCTTGATGATTCGCATAGCCACGATAGTGGGTTGACACAGCCGACCACGCGGCATCGCCATACACTTGTAACTGATACTGCGCTAAGGCGCTCACCCGCGAACGGCGTAATAAATACGCCAACCAACCATCTAGCAGTTCGAGCCAAGCCTCTGGCGTGATCTGCAGCATTGGAGCCAGATTCATCAGCCCTGCATGCACCCACTGCGGGTTAGCCATCAAGCCAGAAAACTGCACATCATCTGCAGGGCCACGCGCTAAGTCGGTCAACCAGCCTTCAAGTTGTGCCAACACCGCAGCTGATTTCGGCCCACAGCGCAGGATGACCTGATGTGCTGCTTCTTTTTCTTGCAGCATCGAGGCACCAACAAAGGACAACGCACATCGATACGCTTTGAGTGCATCGGCATCCATTACAGGTTGGCGACGTTGCGGTGCGGCTAAGGGTAAAAAGTACGTATGGGAAAATCCCAAGGCCTGAAATCGCGTGACTGCAGCGCGTTGATGAAAGAACAAGAAACACGTATCGCGCTGCGTGCCCTCCATCACCATCAACCGCGACAAGGGTAACGGATCCACCGTCCATGCCACATAGCGCAGCCCGCGCTGTCCACATAAAAACGCGAGCTCTGGGCTGTAGTTAATCGAGAATAAAAAGATCGGCTGATGCGCGTGGCACGCTTGATCAAACGTGGCCACAGAAAGCGTATTGGGTTTCAGCCAAGCAATGCTGTAGCCGCGCTGCGACAACGCATGCGCAACGTCGTGCGCAAAAAGCGCATAATCAATTATCAATACCGAGCTGCGCTTCGATGTCTGCACTCACACCACCCCATGACAAATCCAACCCACCCACAACTGCAACACGTCTATCAGCAATTACAAGACGGCAAGCTAAAGCAGGCTGCCGCGTACTGCGCTGAATTTTTAACGCAACATCCCAACGTGTTTGAAGCGCATTACTTACTTGGCTCGATCTTGATGCAAGACGGACAAGCCGCCAATGCCGTCACCGCGTTGTGTACCGCCATCGAACTCAATCCAAACGCAAGCCACGCGTTTCATGCATTGGGCTTGGCGATGTGCCAACTCAAGCAATATCCAGCGGGCATCGAGTGCTTTGATCAAGCCATTGTACTCGCGCCCGAGGATGCAACGTTGTACTGTGACCGCGGCACGGCGTTTGATTGCAGCAACCAGCGTAGCCAAGCGATTCAAAACTACACGCAAGCCATCACGCTCAATCCAAACTACGCACTGGCTTATCACAACCGCGGTGTTACACAGTACAAATCGCAAGCGTTTGAATCTGCGATTACGGATCAAACGCACGCCATCACCATCGACCCAAGTTGTGCTGAGTTTTACGTTGCGCGCGGCAACGCACACAAACAGCAACTGCAATACGATGCAGCCATTGCAGACTATGCACAAGCAATCCAACGTGATCCACGTCACCCCGACGCGCAATATCATCTCGGGATTACGCTCAAAGAAATCAAACGTATCGATGATGCTATCGCATGTTTTGATCAAGTCATTCAACAGCACCCACAGCACGCTGGCGCACATTACAGTAAAGCCACTGCACTCCTACTCAACGGCAATCTACGTGATGGATTTGACTTATTTGAGTGGCGGCGTCAGCTCGACACCATTGCACTCAACCGTACGCCCACACAGGCAAGCTTGTGGCGCGGTGAGCATGCATTACAAGGAAAAAGCCTTCTGATTCGCCATGAACAAGGCTTGGGCGATAGCCTGCAAATGGTGCGCTTTGTTCCTGCATTACTTGCCCAAGGGGCTCGTGTATGGATTGAAGCTCCGCCCCCCTTAGTCACGCTGTACCAATTGATCCCTGCCATTGAAGGCGTGATTCCACTGAATCAACCAACACCCGACACGGATGTGTATTGCGACCTGATGAGCTTGCCGTTGGCCTGCAAGGTCGATCGCGACACCATTCCGTTGGCCAGCGGGTACATCACACCGGCGCCGGACAAAGTGCGTGCATGGAAGGATCGCATGTATGCCGATTCAAACAGACTGCGGGTTGGATTGGTATGGGCAGGCGGTGCGCGAGAATTTGATACTGAATTTTCGATTGTCAATGCACGCAGAAATATTCCGCTGTTTTTGTTCCAGATGCTGGCTCAACCCAACGTGCATTTTTATAGCCTACAAAAAGGCGCACAGGCGCAAGAACAACTCGCGCAGCTGATTCAGCAACAACAAGAAGATGTCGTAGCGTTCAACGTCACCGATTTTACGGATGCCTTTGAGGATTTCAGTGACACGGCCGCATGCATTGCACATTTAGATTTAGTCATCACCGTCGATACGGCGGTGGCACATCTTGCCGCCGCGATGGCCAAGCCAGTGTGGTTATTGAATCGCTATGACACCTGTTGGCGCTGGCAGCACGAAGGCACACATAGCCCTTGGTATGACAGTCTGCGTATTTATCGACAATCAGTACCGGGTGACTGGACCAGTGTAATGACCCAAGTTGCGCGTGATCTAGCGTCGCTCACCAACGCGTAAACACAGCCCAAAAATACGGGGCGTCATACCACGCAGAAAACGCTGTCCAAGTTTCATCAATCAAATTACCCGCAGCAAACAAGAAACCTGCGCTCGCCACAAAATGCCAGAAGCCAAATTTTTTGTCATCAGCTAAGCCGGTAGCAGCCAGCATGGCAAAAAGTAAGGTCATGCATACGTGCCCAAAATGATTCCATAAAAAAAATTTAAGTATCGCAACACTTAACCAAAGCCCAAAAAATCCAGCGACAGCAACCAAGCAATACTGCAACGCCTTCAATAGGTTTATTTTATTTTTTTGGGCGCGTATTTTTTCTTCGATTTCCACGCGACCAAGATCACCGACACGCGCTTGAGTTGCCTGCGTCGGTGTAGAGACAGCACTTTGTTGTACCGGCATGCGATCCTTCTTGACCGCCAAGCCTTGACCTCGCGCGGGTGTCACTTCTGTTTGTCTGTCAACCGTTCCTTTTTTAGCTATATGCTTTTTCTTTGTCGGCGCAGGCGCGATGGGTGACGCTTGCGGCACCATCACTGCTGGCGCTGGTTCAGTCACCACTGGCTCAGGCTGTGTCGCCTCGCGCATCGCAACACCGCAAAATGGACAAAACGCCACTGTGCGATAGAGCAACTTGTTGCACGAATTATTTTTGCAGCGTTCGGGCTCTTGCATGGTTGACTTGCGGTCTGGGTGCGCACGCTGTAGATCGTGTGCTTGGTCAGAGGTCGCTTTGCGTCATTGCGCGCACTACGCAGCGCAATATAAAAAGAGGGGGCAGTACCTTTGAAAGGGTACAGGGAATTGGCTCGGGCATCGTTGACGTATTGAAACAACCCCATCACGGCGCAGTCATTCAGACGGAAATCCATGGGGCCGTGATACTCTTTTTTAACGCTCATCGACAACGCCTCATCCCCTTATTGGAGAACATTGTGGAACTGCATCTCAAAGGCAAACGCGTACTCATCACTGGTGGCTCTAAGGGCATTGGCAAAGCCGCTGCCATGGACTTTGCACTTGAAGGGTGCGAAGTCATGATCGCCTCACGCGAGGAAGCTGCGCTTGCCGCAACCACCGCTGAAATCATCAAAGCAACCGGTGCAAAAGTCACTTACAAAGCCATCGATTTAGCCAAACGTGGCGCTGCCGAAAGCTTGACTACATGGGCCGGCGATCTGGATATTTTGGTGAATAACGCTGGCGCTATTCCAGGTGGTGATTTACTCACCGTCGATGAAGACACCTGGCGCAATGCGTGGGATTTAAAAGTGTTTGGTTATATTAATTTATGTCGTGCGGTGTATCGGAACATGAAAGCCAAACAACGCGGCGTCATCATCAACGTCCTAGGTGCCGCGGGTGAACGATTAAACGCCGCGTATGTGGCTGGCTCAACCGCCAATGCTGGACTGATGGCGTTTACACGCACCTTGGGCGGCGCGTCACCACAAGACGGGATTCGCGTGTTGGGTGTGAGCCCTGGACCCGTAGCAACGGATCGACTCATCAAGCTTTATAAACAAATGGCTCAAACCAAGTTAGGTGACGCAGAGCGCTATCAAGAATTATTTGCAGGCATGGCGTTTAACCGACCGGCGACACCCGAAGAAATTTCAGCGACGATTGTCTTTGCCGCATCGGATCGCTCGTCCTACACCACAGGAGTGTACTTGACGGTTGACGGCGGTTCGGCAGCCGGAAAATAAACGTGAGTATCCTCACGTCTCTGCGCAACACAACCGCAATTTTGTTTAGGCTTTTCATTACATCGTTATTTCTGGTCACGTTTGCGCACGCGCAAAAGTGGCCAGACAAACCGGTGCGTATGATCCTGGCGTATCCTGCCGGCGGTAATTCAGACGTCGCCGCGCGGATCCTAGCGCCACGTTTACAAGAAATTTTTGGACAAACGTTCTTAGTCGAAAACAAACCCGGTGCAGGCGGCATGATTGCGGGCGAACTCGTTGCGAAAGCGCCAGCCGATGGTCATACGCTTTTTTTTACTGCGAATGCACCAATTTTATTTAGCCCGATGGTGTATGGGCGCATGCCGTATATTTGGCATCGTGATTTTGTTGCTGTGGCCCCCGTGTCCTACACACCGCTTGCCTTGGTCACACATCCTTCTGTACAAGCAAAAACGGTCGCTGAACTCATTGGCTTAGCTAAAGCGCGTCCCAATCAATTGATGATGGCGTGTTCAGGTGTCGCTAGTACCAATCATTTACTCTCTGAGTTGTTACAGATGGCTAGCGGCGCAAGTTGGGAAACTATTCAATATAAAGGCAACGCACCTGCCTCCACAGATTTACTCGGCGGACAAGTGCAATTTGCTTTTGAACAAGTGTCGGTTTCGTTGCCGCATGTGCGCTCTGGAAAATTACGCGCCTTGGCTGTGGCCACCGCTAAACGCGTACGCACCATGCCAGACGTCCCTACCTTTGCTGAAGCTGGTTATGAAGGCATCGAAGGTGAAACGTTTACGGCTCTGTTTGCGCCAGCCGGCACCTCACGCGAGGTGGTGATGCGACTCTCAACAGCAATTACCACCGTATTGCAAGACAAAGTAGTGATTGAAAAATTTGCTGCGTTAGGTGCAGAGGCTGTCTCTTATACACATCTCCGA
>CAWUMP010000135.1:0-7058 GCA_963923385.1 uncultured bacterium
ATGCAAAGGCTGAAAGTCTTGCTTGTCGCGGGTCAGAGAGTTGTAGATGCGAAGCATGTGGTGTGATACCCACCGTGGTAGACACAAAAACAAGGCCCGCGCGGTTGTGAACCGGCGAGCCATGGTTTAGAATTTGTTTTTTCGTATCGTATTGAAAATTATAACACAATGGTCAATTTCAGCGGACGTTGCGTGACGATGTTTACAGCGATGGCGCGGTCTCAGCCGCTGCGCGTGGTGACCCGCTTACCTTTCATGCATGCGCTTGTTTTTTTGATCATGGCCAGCACTTCCTTGGCCTGGGCTCAAACCGATGACTTGCAAGAAGCCTCCAAGCTGTTGCGTGCAGGACAACACGCACAAGCACTCGAACGTGTGAACAAAGTGTTGTCCGCAAAGCCACGCGATGCGCAAGCGCGCTTTCTCAAAGGCCTGATCTTTACCGAACAAGGTAACACCCGCGAGGCGGTCGATATCTTCCAAAAACTCACGCAAGATTTTCCTGATCTACCCGAGCCCTACAACAACTTGGCGGTGATCTACGCCGGTCAAGGTCAGTATGAAAAAGCGCGTGCCGCACTCGAACAGTCCATCCGCACCCATCCAAGCTACGCCACCGCCTACGAGAATCTTGGTGACGTTTACGCCAAACTGGCGAGTCAAGCCTATGACAAAGCGCTGCAACTCGATTCTTCTAACTCCGCTGCACAAAATAAATTAGCGTTAGTCCGCGACCTCATTGGTGGCGCACCGCGCGGTACGGTTGTTGCCGCTGCAAAACCCCCTGCAAAGCCCGCTGCAACTGTGGTCACCGAAACAAAACCTGCCGCCGAGCCCTCCAAAGCAGTATCGACGAGCGCAGCAGTGCCTGCGCCCACGGCTGCAGCCCCCGTTGCCGCCGCACCAGAACCTAAACCAGCCGCAACCAAGCCCGCTGCTGAAAAATCAAGTGCTGGTGAAGATGAAGTCATGAAAACGGTCCAAGCTTGGGCCGCCGCGTGGTCAAAGAAAGATGTGGATGGCTATTTAGCGCTCTACGCTCGCGACTTCAAAACCCCAGGGGGTGAATCGCGTAGTGACTGGTCTAAAGCGCGCCGTGATCGCATCATGGCGCCCAAATCCATCGCAGTGAGCGTCGAAAATCCACGTGTCAGCATTCAAGGTGATCACGCCACTGTCAGCTTCAAACAAAAATATCGTTCAGATTTACGTACCGTGAACAGTGGCAAAACACTGGTTCTCGTTCGAAGCGGAAATCGCTGGCTGATCCAGCAGGAGAAGGTCGGCAGCTAATGGCACGCAACGCGGCCAAGCAAGCGCTCATCAGCGCGCTAGGTGTTGCGCTTCTTCTCACGGTTGCGAGCACACCGCTTAACGCACGGCGACATCCAACGCACGCCGCACCGACATCCAACGCTGCAAGTACAAAACCCAGTGTCGCACCACAGACGGTTGCGACGGAACGACTGCTCGCGCAAGTGTTTGAAGCACTTGACCAACACAAAATGGATTTAGCGCTACAACGCGTTGACGCCTTGATTGCTGCGCGCCCGAACTATCGTCTCGCACATCTCATTCGTGGCGATTTACTGCTAGCGCGTACACGCCCGATCTCAGGATTTGCCTCTGGTGTGCGTGCGCCGGGCGATAAAGTCGAAGACCTACGTGCAGAAGCCTTGGCAAGATTGCGCGCCATGCGCGAGCGCCCCAAAGCGGAACAAGTGCCACGTTACTTACTGCAACTTCGCCCCAACCAAAAGCATGCGCTGGTCGTCGACACCAAACGATCGCGACTCTACGTCTACGAAAATCAACGTGGGCGCTTGCAGTTTGTAACTGACTATTACGTCACGATTGGCAAACAAGGCGCAGCCAAAATGCGTGAGGGTGATCAAAAAACGCCGTTGGGCGTGTATCACGTGACCGCAAATTTACCGCGCGCCAAGCTCACCGATTTTTATGGGTCGGGAGCATTCCCGATTAACTATCCCAACGAATGGGACAAGCGTCAGGGGCGCAATGGTCATGGTATTTGGTTGCATGGCACGCCATCAGACACCTATGCTCGCCCACCACGAGCCAGTGACGGTTGCATTGTGTTATCGAATCCAGATCTCGAAGCGCTCGGACTGGGTCTACAAGTAGGCCTCACCACCGTGATCATCGCCGAAGAAATTCAATGGTCAACCGCCGATGCACACGAGAGCGAGCGACAAACCCTTGCGCAAGCACTCGAGAGCTGGCGCGCCGATTGGGAAAGTCTCAATACCGATCGATACTTACAACACTATGCAAGTCGCTTCACATCCGGAGATCAAGATCTACGCGCATGGGCGGCACAAAAACGTAAAGTCAACGCGGGCAAAGAGTGGGTCAAAATTGGCACCTCGGATGTCAGCATGTTCCGCAACCCCGGAAAAGATGATTTTGTGGTGGTCGAGTTTGATCAACTGTATCGCTCGAGTAATTTATCGAACTCCATGCGTAAACGTCAGTACTGGATCCGCGAAGACAATCGCTGGAAAATCGTCTACGAAGGCGCGGCCTAACGCATTGGTTAGCGAATACGTTGGCGTATTGCTGTAAGCAAAAAATTCTAAAACAACACGCCACCCTCTTTGCTGAAATTTTTTCTCTACGAAAGGACAGTCATGAAATTTTCGCGTCTATGGATCCCATTACTGGTGCTATCTGCCACCGCAGCCGCTGACGGCGCTTTTGCCGCAGAGCCACAAGTGGATATCAAAACCAACCTAGGAACATTTCGCGTAGAGTTGTTTGCCTCGCGCGTTCCGAAGACCGTCGAAAATTTTCTTCAATACGTCAAAGACGGCCATTACAACGGTACGATTTTTCATCGTGTGATTGATAACTTCATGATTCAAGGCGGAGGCTTTGATAGTAACTTTGCACAAAAGCCCACCCGCGCACCGATTCAAAATGAAGCGGAGAAAGGCATTCGCGCTGGCCTAAAAAATGACATTGGCACCTTGGCGATGGCCCGTACGAGCAACCCCAACTCCGCTACCGCGCAGTTTTTTGTCAACACCCAAAACAACGACTTTCTGAACAATGGCGACACCCGCGGCGACGGCTATGGTTACGCGGTGTTTGGCAAAGTGATTTCTGGTATGGATGTGATCAACACCATCGGTAAAGTGCGCACCGCCAGTGGTGGGCCATTCAACAAAGATGTGCCTAAAGATGCTGTGGTGATTGAATCGGTCACTCTCATCGAAGCCAAAAAATAAGCGGCCTCACTTCACCCATGGCGCGCACGTTATTTATTTCGGATCTGCACTTATCTGCCGAACGTGCCGCCGCCAATGAGGCGCTGTTTGCGTTTCTCGAAGAGCGCGTGCCAGGTGCCAATGCGCTCTACATTCTTGGTGACTTGTTTGAGTATTGGATCGGTGATGACGATTTATCCGATCCCTTTCACGCGATCGTGGCTGGATTTTTTGCACGCACAGTGCAGGCCGGCACGCCGATGTATTTGATGCACGGCAATCGAGACTTTTTGATTGGTGATGCGTTTTGCGCAGCGGCGCAGGTCACTCGCATCGAAGATCCAACCGTACTCGACTTGTTTGGTACACCCACTTTGCTAATGCACGGTGACACCTTATGCACCGACGACACTAGCTATATGGATTGGCGTCGCACTTGCCGTGCACCTGCTTGGCAACAAGACTTTTTATCTCAGCCGTTGACCGCGCGACGCGCACAAATGCTGCAATGGCGCGCACAGAGCGAGGCCGGGAAGCAAAATAAATCCGCGCAAGTGATGGATGTGAACGCGACTGCTGTGATTGATGCACTGAATGCACATCAATGTCGCCGCTTAATTCATGGACACACGCATCGTCCGGGACGACATACCCTCGAGCTCAATCACCTAACGGCTGAGCGGATTGTGCTCGCGGATTGGTATACGCAGGGAAGTTTTCTCGAAGTCACTGCGCAGGGTTGCCGGCAGCACACCCTCGCATTTCTTTAAGCAAATAAATTAATCGCGCTCTTCGATCCAAAGCATTTGGATCGATTCGAGAATTTTTTCGCCAGAACGCTCTGGTGCATCATCAAACCCCGGTAAGGCCAACACCCAAGCATGTAAATCTGTGAAGCGCACATACTGCGGGTCGACCTCAGGGTGCGCATCGCACAAAGCAATCGCGATCTCGCGTGTATCGGTCCAGCGCATCAGTGGTTCTCCCGAGCATGATTAATGGTGTAGCGCGGAATCTCAATGGTGAGATCTGTGTTGGTTACTTGCGCTTGACACGACAAACGCGACTGCGCTTCTAGCCCCCACGCTTTATCCAGCATGTCTTCTTCCGACTCTTCGGCTGGCGCAAGCGATGTGAGACCCGCACGCACAACCACATGGCAGGTGGTACAGGCACAAGATTTTTCGCACGCATGTTCGATGGCAATCTGGTTGTCGAGTAAGGCATCGCAAATCGTGACACCAGACTTGGCTTGAATGATCTTACCCTCTGGGCATAAGGTGGCGTGAGGCAGTACGGTAATTTGCGGCATGATTAAAAATCCAATTCATTGACGCGCCGGCCTTTGAGCACTTGCGCAACTTGTCGGTCCATCCGGCGAGCAGCAAACGTATCGGTCACCCGATTTAAGGCGTCGGTTGCCGTTTTCACTGCACGGTGATCTTCACGCTTCATCGCCGATTGTAATTCCTCGATCCGGCAATCGATCGCTGCACGTTCTTCGCTCTCTAATAGTTCACTATCGGCCACGAGCGCAGAATGGACTGCCTCGATTAAACGCTGTGCATCCACCCGTGCTTCATTGAGGGCACGCAGATGCATGTCTTCTTTGGCATGTTCAAACGAGTCACGCAACATGCGTGAAATATCTTCGTCTGCTAAACCAAACGCTGGCTTCACACTCACCGCCGCTTCTACCCCAGTGCTGATTTCACGCGCTGTGACTGAGAGCAAACCATCGGCATCGACTTGAAACATGACTCGAATGCGCGCAGCCCCGGCCACCATCGGCGGAATACCACGTAACTCAAAGTGCGCAAGCGAGCGGCAATCCCCCACCCGCTCTCGCTCTCCCTGCACCACATGAAAACGCATGGCAGTTTGGCCATCTTTGAAGGTAGTGAATTCTTGCGCACGCGCCACCGGCAACGTGGAATTACGCGGCAC
This sequence comes from uncultured bacterium, assembly GCA_963923385.1. Classification (GTDB taxonomy): domain Bacteria; phylum Pseudomonadota; class Gammaproteobacteria; order Burkholderiales; family SG8-39; genus SZAS-79. The sequence goes on from CAWUMP010000135.1 coordinate 5,178, forward strand.
GATACGCTCGACTAACTCCCCCATGGTTTCGATCCCCAGAGAAAGTGGAATCACATCTAACAATAGCCAATCATCTCCCGCTGCTTTGTTGCCCGCCAAGACATCAGCTTGCATCGCTGCACCCAAAGCCACGACCTTATCCGGATCAAGATTATTCAGCGGCTCACATCCAAAAAACGCACCGACTGCCTGCTGAATTTGTGGCATACGGGTTGAGCCCCCAACCATCACCACCCCCTTGACGTCACTCACCTGTAGCGCGGCATCGCGCAAGGCCTTACGCGTCGGGGCCAAAGTTTTCTGTACCAACGTGCGTGTGATTTCGGTAAAGATTTCGGTAGTCAGCGTCGCCTCGATGAATTCGCCATTGTCTAGTTGCGCAGTCACCCGCGCGGAAGTATGTAAGGTCAGCGCTTCTTTGGCCTCGCGTGCCTTGGTTAATAACAACCGTGTATCACGTGGTCCGAGCTGGTGAAGGCCACATTGCTCTAAGACCCAACAAAACACCCGATGGTCAAAATCATCGCCACCTAAGGCTGCATCACCGTTGGTAGCCAGAACTTCAAACACGCCTTGCGTGAGACGAAGGATCGAAATGTCGAAGGTGCCTCCCCCTAAATCGAACACGGCATACACACCTTCCACCGCATGATCCAATCCATATGCAATGGCTGCAGCGGTTGGTTCATTGAGTAAGCGCAACACTTCGAGTCCGGCCAATCGTGCCGCTTCTTTGGTGGCTTGGCGTTGTGCTTCGTCAAAATAAGCTGGCACAGTCACCACCGCACCGACCAGCGGACCGCCCAAGGACGCTTCAGCACGGGCACGCAACACGCGCAAAATTTCTGCCGAAACTTCCACTGGGCTGCGTACGCCAGCGCAGGTTCGAATCTGCAACATACCAGGTGCATCTACAAAATCGTAGGGAGCGTTTTCAATATGCGCGACATCGGATACACCACGGCCCATGAAGCGTTTCACCGAGACGATCGTATTGCGTGCATCATCCGCTTGCGATTGTTGGGCGAGATCACCCACATCGACCGCACCCGAACTGTGATAACGCACCACCGAAGGTAACAGGGCGCGTCCTTGTGCATCGGTTAAACACACGGCAGTCCCACTGCGTACGCTGGCTACCAAGGAATTGGTGGTCCCTAAATCAATGCCCACCGCGAGTCGATGCTGATGTGGTGCACTCGACATACCCGGTTCTGCGATTTGCAACAGTGCCATTAAGCGTGCCCCTCAATATCTTCACGCGCATCATCTATAGCGAATGAAAATTTCTGCATAAAAATTAAACAACGTAACTCTCCTGCAGCGGCAGGGTCATCGCGCACCCCATCCAGGTGTTGCGCGAGGTGCTGCAGACGTGTGCTGGTTTGCTGCGTTAACTCTTGCGCAAGCTGCTCGAGCGCCGCGAGATCACGATCATCGCAAGCCGCTTCAAGCGCTTCGCGCCACTGCATTTGTTGCATCAAAAAATCAGGCGGCATTGCGGTGTTGGTTTCTAGGCCGCAGTCGACACCACGCAATTCCAGTAAATGTCGCGCTCGCTGCAATGGATCACGCAGTGTTTGATAGGCCTCATTGGCGCGGGTCGCCCATTGCAATGACACCCGCTGCTCTGATGCGCTTGCTTGCGCGAAGCGGTCTGGATGCACTTTGGTTTGTACATCGCGATACGACTGCTCTAAGGCGCGCTGATCGATGGCATAGCGCTGCGGCAATCCGAACAATGCAAAATGATCGAGCGCAGCGCTCGTAGAATCAAATGGGGTCGACATCGCGGCAACACGCCACACGCAGCGCGTTAGCGCAGCAGTTGGCTAAACGTTAAAACTTTCTCCGCAGCCGCATTCGTCTTTAACATTGGGG